>JAAEPL010000131.1 GCA_024232675.1 Planctomycetaceae bacterium | reverse complement strand
GTTCCAACCCAATCTCTACGAGAGGACTGGTTGAGCAAACCAAAGACGGATTGCATTTCCCAACTGCTCGCGGTCGGCGGTGCGGAGTCGCGTAATAAAACAGAAAGGTGTATTTTTTCATGGATGGCGTATAATCGTAGGCCTAGGCCCACACCGAGGAGCATACGAGATGAAAACAGTTTGTTTAATTTTTGCGGTTTCTATTCCTCTCATAGCAACTGCCTATTCGCCCGGTGGTGTCTCAGCAGACGAACGCCCCAATATCATTTTGATGATGGCAGACGACCTCGGCTGGGGGGACCCTTCGTACAACCAAGGCTGGATTAAAACCCCGGCACTCGATGCGATGGCATCCGCGGGTCTGCGTTTCAATCGGTTTTACTCAGCCAGCCCTGTCTGCTCTCCCACTCGGGCCAGTTGTTTAACAGGGCGACATCCCTATCGGCTTGGAATCCGCAACGCGAATCAAGGAAGACTGGAATCCCGCGAAACTGCAATTTCCGAGGTCTTGCAAACCGCTGGGTACGCCACCGGTCATTTCGGCAAGTGGCATTTGGGAACATTGACAACGCTGCGCAAAGATTCCAATCGTGGCCAAGCAGGCATTACCAAGTTTTATTCTCCACCTTGGCAACATGGATTCGAGGTCTGCTTCTCCACGGAAGCCAAAGTTCCCACCTTCCATCCAATGCGACTCACCCATAATAAATCAGCCGAACCCGTGAACTTTTCGGATCCCAATTTTTACGGCACACACTACTGGTATCCACCGGGAAATCGCGAGCAATGGGACACCGCTGCAGAAGGGACGGTAGTCGAACTTAACGATAACTTAAGCGGTGACGACTCCACGATTATTATGGATCGGGTGCTTCCGTTCATTGAGACGTCCGTCGAAAAGCAGCAACCCTTTTTTGCCGTCATCTGGTTTCATACACCCCACAAGCCCGTGGTTGACCCCGGCGAAAATACTCCCGTCGATTCTGCGCAAGCCTACTCGTCAGCCATTCAAGCGATGGATGGCCAGATTCATCGACTGCGATCCCAATTAAAAAAACTGAACGTTAGCGACCAAACGATGCTTTGGTTTTGCTCCGACAATGGCCCGGAAAAAGGAGTTGGGAAAGCGGGGCCGCTGCGGGCACGAAAACGCAGCCTGTACGAGGGTGGCATACGCGTTCCGGGGCTGCTCGTATGGCCGGCTCAAATTCCTACTGGACGCGAAACAGACTTCGCCGCCTGCACCTCGGATTACTATCCCACAATATTGGACTATCTCAATTTAACCCCCGTCAACCAAAAACCGCTGGACGGCGTCTCACTTCGATCCGTGATCGAAGAAAAATCCACCGAGCGCGCGGAACCGATTGGATTCCAAAGTGGAAAACAACAGGCATGGATGAGCCAACGTTACAAAATCATCTCTCAAAATGCAGGCAAAGACTATCAACTTTTTGATCTGCAAAATGATCCCGCCGAAAGCCATGACCTTTCGCAAAACGAGCAGGTGTTAAAGGCGAAGCTGCAAGCCGAGTTGGCAACTTGGCTGAAATCTGTAAAGGCCGACCGAGATGCCGGTAAGCCGTCCCAATAATCGCCGCGAGATTCCGTGGTTCCCACGCTATTTTTGCTGCAGCGAAATATAGCCCGGCCAATCAGGAGGGGCCACTCGATTATGTTGGGCGATAAAGACAGTCAAAAAATCTTTGGCTTGGTCATCAGCAGGCACTTGGTGGAACGCATCGTACGCATCCTCCCAGTTACCGGCCGTAAATTCATCCAGCCCGGTTTCGTAGATCGCCACTTCCGCATCCGTCAGGGACCCCGGAGATCCTGCGGCAGGTAAAACCTGACTCACCTTAATCGGTTTCCCCATGCCGACTGGCCGCACGACCGCTAAACGACGCACCCGCAAAGTGTTTACATCATGTTCAGCAGGGGGATTACGAATGAGCTGGTGAGTCCTTTCATCGACCAAAATGCCTGCACGCAACTGCTGCGTCATCGTTTCCAGTCTTGCCGCCACATTTACGACCGGGCCAAACACCGTCACTTTGACTTGATCCGATGTACCGATGCGGCCAGCAACGGCATTCCCCGTTGCGATACCCAACCCAATCCGAAAGTCGTGCAAGGCATGCTGCGGTTGATCTGCCAGATCGGAAAACTCTTTTTGGATTGCCAATGCGGCACTGCAAGCTCTCACTGCACGATCGGGTTGATCCAAGGGCCATCCCCAGAACCCCATCGTGGCATCACCATGAAAATCACCGACGACGCCTCGCTGTGACATGATTTCTCGCGTGGCAATCCCCAACGCTCCGCTCACACGATCAAGCAACTCCAATAGGTTATCGGCGTACAGCTCACTTCGCATGGAAAAACCACGCAAGTCACAGAACAGTACCGACACCTCACACTCTCGCGGCGCCAGCGTTTGCTCAGGATCCTCTCCCGAAATTGCATCGAGCACGACTGGGGAAAAATAGGGCCGCAAACTGGCTTGCCTCTGTTTGAGGCTTTCAACGTGAAAGACATTCGATAATGTGGTCGCAACTAACTCGGTGAATTTAATGTCATCGTGCAAATCCAGCGGGTCCAGCGGAGAATCTGAATCGATGGGCATATCGTAATTCCCAGCGACGTAAATGGCTCGACCGTTTGCAGAATCTCCCCGCAGTGGTGAAACGAAAGCCCAGTCTCCATTCCGTAAGATGGTTAGTTGGTCTTCGCCAAATTGGCCACCTGTCTTCCAGAGGTGCAAGATAGTTTCCCCGGAACTCAAGGCTCGACGAATCAAGGTACCACTCGGCTGAAAATCACCGCCCGTTATTAGACGTTGATCCCAATGCAAAACCTCCGCGGCCGTCTCTTGATTCGTTTCACGGTGACGAACAATACCGACCGTCGTGGCGCGGGAGATCCCCGTCATTAAGATGTTAACGATCTGCACCTGCATCTCGGTTTCGTTGGCAGAGCGGGTAATCACGTCCGGCAATTGAGAGAGTACGGCAATTCGCTTGCCCGCATCCCGATAATTGCCCCGTCGCAGTTTCTCTGGGTTGAAATTCTTTTCGGCGTCCGGTGATGGCAAGTCCATCGTCACCTGCACCTGTTCCGCCAACAGACTAAATCGGGTCTGGCCAATGACAAAGTGATCGCCCGGCGACACAAAGAACTCTTCCAGTTGTCGTCCGTGAAAGAAAATAGGGTTGGTAGAACCGGGTACCTTAATCACCCGCAGACGACCTCGGCTGACACACAATCGAGCGTGGTTTCGACTTACCTGGGCATCCCAGTCCACCGTCCAACCACTCGCTCCGCGTCCCAAAATAACATCCTGACCAACTAATAATTGTCGGCGCCAACGCTGTTGGATTTCGGGGCCTTGGGCGACCAGGTAAAGCATGTTTTCAACTCATAAAATCGGTAATGGCTGCGACATTTAAGCCCATTCATTTCATCATAGACGATCAAAGCGGTAACCGCAGCCTTACGCTAAAGCTGACACACAATGGTAATAACCGATCGCCGATTTGCGGCAGTCGCTTGAAATTTGAAATAAATTGCGAGCACCTGATTTTCATATTAGACGGCGTTCCCCGAGTCGAGGCAGCAGTGCCAGTCTTCCACCTGCGAACCCCGCGGCAGGTTCGTTTGTGCTGCTTTACCCACCCTGATAATATTGCGGCTTACTTTCGCGGCACCGCTGCGATCAAAAACCTCCTTAACTTGCGTAACAAACTTGTCCACTTCAAACAGCCAAACCGCTCCATCATCCTCGAACGGCAGTCCTGATCAGTCGTTTCTATCCGACGTGCTGGCGGGACTCAGCGCTCCACAACGCCATCTGAATTGCAAGTATTTTTACGACCAGCGAGGTTCGCAGCTATTTGATGCCATTTGCGAAGCGGACGATTATTACATAACGCGAACCGAATTGGCGATCATGGATGAGTACCTCGAGGAGATGGTTGAACAGATCGGTCGCCGCGTGATGCTGTTGGAATATGGCAGCGGCAGTAGCACCAAAACACGAAAATTGTTGGCCAAACTGGAACAACCGGCGGCGTATGTTCCAATCGATATTTCTGAAGAACATTTACTTCAAGCGGCGAACACACTGCGCGAACTTTTCCCGGACATTGAGGTCTTGCCCGTGACGGCCGACTTCACCTCTGAATTTGAATTACCGCGTTCCCAGAAAGAAGCCACCCACGCCGCAGTTTATTTCCCGGGTTCCACCATTGGAAACTTCCCTCCTGCAGAAGCAAAACAGATGCTGGCTCGTTTCGCAAAGATCGTGGGTTCCGATGGCGGATTGCTGATCGGCTTTGATCGACAAAAAGATCCGACAACGCTGGAAGCTGCCTACAATGATTCCCAAGGAGTTACTGCTGCATTCAACTTAAACCTCTTGCATAGGATCAACCGGGAATTGGGAGCCGACTTTGATGTCGATGCTTTTGAGCACCGAGCTGTCTACTTCCCCAATGAAGGTCGGATCGAAATGCAATTAGTCAGCAAGTGCGCGCAAACGGTCAATGTCGGCGGCAAGGACTTTGAGTTCTCCAGCGGCGAACACATCCGCACCGAATACTCCCACAAATATAAAATCGAGGACTTTACGGCTCTGGCTGCCGAAGCAGGCTTCAGCTTGCGTAAACATTGGAGCGATCCAAAGCAATATTTCGCCGTAATGTACTTTGTCCAGAATGCCGATTAGGGCAGATTAACGAAGCGTTGCGAAAAGCAGGGAATCATCAAATCGATTGGGATAATGCGCCGGTCTATTGGGAACTTAAGCACCCATCGGCTTGCTAACTTTCCACTTCGCTCGGACCTAATCCATACCGGAAAACGCTTGCCACTGACGCATTCAATCCATCATCACCAGATCGCAGCCCTTCATGCTTCGCTTGTCAAAAATCGAAAAAAGTTACGGCGTTAAAACCGTGGTCAACAGCGTGAGTCTCGAATTCCAAACGGCCAAGACCTATGCTCTGATTGGCCCCAGCGGCTGTGGAAAATCAACGTTATTACGAATCATCATGGGGCTCATCTCCCCAGACCAGGGGACGGTTCTGATTAACGAGCGACCACTGCCCAGCCTGCAAATCAATGCCGCTCGCAGAGATTTTGGATACGTGATTCAAAGTGGTGGTCTGTTCCCGCACTTTACCTGTCGGGAGAATGCTACTTTGCCGGCGGTCTACGCCAAATGGTCCCGAGATAAGACGCGGCAACGCTTGTCGGAACTCAGCGCGTTAACCGATTTATCTGAGGACGTGTTAGATCGCTATCCGACGCAGGTGTCGGGTGGGCAACGCCAACGTGTGAGCTTGATCCGCGCACTGATGTTGGATCCTGAGTTTCTATTACTTGACGAACCATTGGCCGCCTTGGACCCTATGATTCGCAGCCAGTTACAAACGGAACTGCATCGCATTTTTCGTTCCTTAGGTAAAACCGTCATTATTGTGACGCACGACCTGCATGAGGCGGCCTATTTCGCCGACGAAATCATCTTGCTGCGAAAGGGCGTTGTGGAGCAAAAGGGCAGTATTGAGCAATTACAAAGCCAACCCGCCAGCGATTTTGTTTCTGAGTTTATCGCGGCTCAAAACGGCCACCTAGTATCAACCCCAGGGAGCGACTCGTGAATCGCTTTTGGATACTTTTGATCATCTTGGTGATCCTTGCTGTGATGCCACTTTCCTACCAAGCTCCCGGTATCAAAATTGGCTCTAAGAAATTTACCGAATCCGTCGTGCTGGGTGAATTGATATCGGGCTTGGCGCGAGAGGCCCAAAATCAACCCCTGCATTACCGCGAGCTAGGTGGTTCCCGCTTGGTTTTCAATGCTCTAGTCAACGGCGAAATCGATGTCTACCCGGAGTACACGGGAACCCTGATGCAAGAAATTTTCGCCGGCCGGTCAGTGGAAAACGTCGAGCAATTAAAAGACGCACTTGCCGAGGAAGGCATCCTCATGACGGACCCATTGGGGTTTAACAACACCTATGCAATTGGCATGCTGAAAACGCGGGCAGCCGAACTTGAGGCTGCAAATTTCTCAGACCTCGGTCGGCATCCGCAAATGACATTTGGCGTGACGAATGAATTTTTGGATCGGGCCGACGGCTGGAAAGCCTTGAGCAAACATTACGGGTTCGACTTCCCAAATGTACGCGGATTGGATCACGACATCGCGTTCCGGCAATTAGCAATGGGATCGGTAGATGCCATGGATGTCTACGCCACCGACGCCAAGATCACCTCGATGGATTTGCAGGTGCTGAAAGATGATCGAGATTTCTTCCCCCGCTACGATGCTGTTATTTTGTATCGAGCGGAACTTGAGCAATCCGAACCTGAATTGGTTGCTCGCTTAAATTCGTTAAGCGGAAAAATTGATGAAGCAACGATGTCCGGCTTAAACCTGGCAGTAGAAGAGGGGCTCACCGAAACACAAGTCGCTAACAAGTTCTTGGCAGAACAACTCAATATCGCGGCGGAGCAAGCGGAGACGCCCAATCTTTGGCAAACCTTGCTCAAGCTGACGATCGAACACCTTGATCTCGTGAGAAAGTCACTTATCCCTGCCATCTTGATCGGGATTCCCATCGGCATCATCGCCGACCGCTTCCGCCTGCTGGGCCAGTGCCTGATGGGCTTGGTAGGTATCATCCAGACCATTCCTGCCTTGGCACTGCTAGTCCTCGTTATGCCCCTAGCGGCGGCCGTAGGGGCCAGAACCATCGGCATCGGCTCTTTTTCGGCTGTATTAGCCCTCTTTCTCTACAGTTTGTTACCTATCGTGCGCAACACATTTGTCGGGTTTCAGGGTATCGAAAATCAATACCGGGAATCTGCGAAAGCCCTAGGATTATCATCCGGTTATCAGCTGCTCAACATCGAGTTGCCACTGGCCATGCGAAGTATTATGGCGGGCATCAAGACCGCTGCCGTGATGAACGTTGGATTTGCTGCACTCGGCGCGTTAATTGGGGCCGGCGGATACGGTCAACCCATCCTGACGGGTATTCGACTCGATCGCATGGATCTGATCCTGCAAGGAGCCATTCCCGCAGCTGTATTGGCCCTCTTGGTCCAATGGAGTTTTGATCTCATTGAAAGGTGGGTTGTGCCTAAAGGGCTCAGATTGAAACCCGCCGCATAAGTTAATTACGCCAGCACAGGAGCGCAGCATATGGTCCAAGCCATCTGGAACAACACCGTCATCGCCGAAAGCACCGAGACCGAATTGGTCGACGGCAATCATTACTTCCCACCCCAATCGCTGAAGCGTGAGTTCTTTGTGGAAAGTGACGAAACTTCCGTTTGCGGTTGGAAAGGGACAGCTAATTATTATGATGTAATTGTCGACGGGCAAACCAATCAGGGGGCAGCCTGGTATTACGCAACCCCCAAAGAAAAGGTTGCTAATCTGAAAGATCACGTCGCCTTCTGGAAGGGCGTGCAAGTCACTGGCTGACGCGTGAAATTGAGGTCGGATCACAACGGCCAGTCGGCTTCCGCAAACCAAGTAGAAATCCGAAACCGAGTACATCATGTCTTCTTTGTCAGTAATTGCTGGACCAATTACGCTCGCCGATCGGTACCAAGCAATCCGTTCCTTCACTGACCGTATCGCTAAACCGCTAACGAATGAGGATTGCATGATCCAGTCCATGCCCGACGCGAGTCCCACGCGTTGGCACATGGCACACTCTACTTGGTTTTTTGAGACTTTCATTCTTGCCGAGCGACCGGGTTACCGAGAGTTCGACCCCCAGTTTCGGTACCTGTTCAATTCCTACTACAACTCAGTCGGAAACCAATACCCTCGCGCCCAGAGAGGCCTAATTTCGCGGCCCGGGCAGCAGCGCACCGTCGAGTACCGGCAATACGTCGACGAACAAATGCTTGATTTCTTAAGCAATAATTCGATTTCTGACCAACTGGAACACACCATATCCGTTGGTCTGAATCACGAGCAACAGCATCAGGAGTTGATGCTAACCGACATCAAACACGCCTTCTTTTGCAATCCTCTGCTACCCGCATATGACGCTGACGGCCAGCTGAACAGGGGTCAAATGTTCGACTCAGACTGGGTCAATTTTTCAGGTAGGATCTGCGAGGTTGGCCACGACGGAACCGGTTTTGCCTTTGACAATGAGTCTCCCCGGCACCGCGTCTTATTGGAAGACTTTTCGCTGGCAACCCAGCCTGTAAACTGCCGCGAATACATGGATTTTATTCGCGATGGTGGCTACGAACGACCCGATCATTGGTTGTCGATGGGGTGGGCGGCGGTTCAGCAGCAGGGATGGCGAGCACCGCTCTATTGGTACGAGCAAGATAATCAGTGGATGGTGTATACCTCGGCAGGTCCAACCGCTGTCTGCGACTCATGGCCAGTCTGCCATGTAAGTTACTTCGAAGCAGATGCGTTTGCTCGCTGGGCCGGGTATCGCCTGCCTACTGAATTTGAATGGGAAGCGGGCTGTCCCGAACAGCCCAGTGATCAATTTGCAGATTTACTTTTGGATAAAAACGCGGCGATTCACCCGACCGGGCAGGGGGCCCAAGAAAATCAACTCGCTCAAATGCTCGGCGGGGTTTGGGAATGGACCAGCAGCAGCTACTCGGCATACCCTCGCTACACTCCCCCCAACGGAGCGATTGGTGAATACAACGGGAAATTCATGTGCAATCAGTACGTCTCCCGCGGTGGCAGTGTTGCCACAAGCCAAAATCACATACGGCGAACTTACCGCAATTTCTTTCCACCCGAAGCACGCTGGCAGTTTTCTGGGATTCGCTTAGCTCGATAGACAGCGGTTAGAAGTCGCCGTTGTCAAAAGCCGCTAAGTGGCATGTTTAAAGCCAAGCAAAATGGCTCGACAAGTACCAAAAGCTCAGGATGGCCACAACAATGCAGAGGAAGCTGACGGTCTGCAATCGTCTTGAATAGAAGCCACGTGTTTTGTGTTCAGCGGCTAAATAAGCGAACGCTAAGACCATCGTAAATAGCACACCGAACCCGATGAGCCCAATTTGCATCGTGCGGCTTTTTACGACCTGACTTTCCCATCGCTTTTCTGCCCAATCTTCAAATAGCGAGTCCACTTTAAGCTGGGCATAACATTGATAGGCCTCGCGTTCGTCGGCATCAAGCATGCCACGATTGGAATCGGTAACTTGCCACATCAGGACGTGGTGGTAGATGCCATCCGTCTCGCACTCTTGGTGGTATTCCAGCAGATTTTCACGGATGTAATCCAGATCGATGTCAATCGCATCGCCCGCACCGGCCGCCACCGTATCTTCCACGTGGCGACTAACCATTTCCAATAATCGCTCCTCCAACTCTTCTTCCGCTTCCCTCTGTTTCAGGCGAGGTTCGGAAGCGACCAAAAGGTACTTGGTATGGTTAGCAGTATCTTCGAAATCCCCTTTGATTACCCAAGCTGGCCTGGGCTGCACATCGCGGTACATCCGATTCAACGATTCGAAATCCGCCGCGCTCTGCGGCTCCTCCGACGATGATGAACTAGGCGGATCCTGCCATCCTGCGGGAGCCGCCATAAGTGTCTGTGAAACCACCATCCCACAGATGAATCCCGTGACGATCAGGGCAGCTCGCAACGCGGCGACTTTTCCGGGGACCCCGGTTTGGAATTTCGATTTTTGCCTTAAGTCATTCATCATCTATGAATCAGTACCGGTTCCAGTGGAGACGATCAAGCGGCGTTGTTCTGGCGTCAACCAAGGCGACGCAATTTGGGTAGAAATAGAAATCATCACAGCCAAAACGGCACTCCAAGGGAGTGGGAATTGAAAAATCTGGCCCACCAAAATACCCCACACGAGGCACAACCCGACGCTCCAAATACTCAGACGAGTTCGTCGCAAAGGGTCCGCCTGCTTCCACCAACGCAAGACCACAAAGATACCGGAAAAGAATAACAGCATGCCCAGCAACTGTGGTGCCCCATCCTGGGAAACCAAGTCCGAACCAGCCGGCAATAAATTCAGGTTGCCGGACCAAGCTTGAGCCGCCCAATCTAAGTGCAGAAAATTGGCGAGAGCATAAGCGAACAATCCCACGACCGCGCCTACACACAACATCACAAAACGCCGCACGATGGGATCTCCAGCACGGTGCTCCCACGTCTTGCTGGCGACGATTAGTGACCAAGACGCGAGTACGGCGACACCCACATTCCACGCATAAAACGCCCATGGTTGGGCCGTACTGCCCATGCCTTGCGTCGTCGTTAACAAAGTAAAGAAGCCAAGTATCGTGCATACGATCGCGGTCACAACCAAGGAGCCCACCCCCTCGGTCACTCGATCCGGCAGCGGCCGGTTCGCTAACCCTCTCCGCCAAACGGCTGTCATCTGAGCACGCGAGGCACGTCTTGGTTTATTGGGAGCACTCGGCGCTCTGATCGAACGCACGATAAAATAAACTAAATACAACAGACCCAATCCGCTGCAGACCGGGATCAGCCAAGCACTATTGATCAACAGTAAAAAGCCTGCGCCAGCTAAAATCAAAACCTTCACAGGGGTCGTTAAATTCGCGTGCATCCACCAATCGCTAAACTGTTGCCAGCCACCCTTCACAGCGCGAGCGATGGGTTCATCCGCGATGACCTTAACGTTCGCATGGGTGGCTGGGATCGTCTTATGAGACGACACCTGATGCGGTGAGGCATTCGGGATCGTTGATTCCTTCACCTCTCCAAATGAAATTTCAGCATCTGTCGCCGCGTCATCGTTAATGAACATCGGCTGGATGGGTGGAATGGCCCTAGGTGGAATGGCCCTAGGTGGAATGGCCCTAGGGGCTTTCTTGAAAGTTCGTTTCTTAATTTTCACATTGCCACGAAATGCTTCCAGCATCTCAGGTACATCACGAAATCGCCGTTCCGGATCTTTCGTTAAGGCTTTGCGAATGACTTCGTCATAAGGTTTAGCAATGCCGCTAATATTGGGATCAGCGGTCAGGTGCTTCATGATGATCTCCTGACTACTTTCCCCTTCAAAGGGCACGCGGCCCGTGAGCATTTCGAAGAGAATAATACCGAGGGCGTAGACATCGATCTCGCGTCCATAAACACCCTTGCCAATTTCGGGTGCCATGTAATGAAAGGTCCCCACCGATTCGGTTTGACCATCGCGGTTACTGCATGAGATAAATTTGGAGAGCCCATAATCACCAATTTTCACGACTTCTTCATCATCGTCGCGAAAAATATTACCAGGCTTCAAATCGCGGTGCACGATTCCACGGCCATGCAGATAAGTAACACCTGAGGCAATCGACTCGAACCACTCGCGCAATTGATCATCGGGCAAGCCTTGCGGATATCGCTCGATCACGTCGCGAAGGCTATTGCCGGGCACGTATTCCATAACGACCCAACTCTCACCCCGCTCGTTGGTGCGGATATCCCACAACTGGATCAAATTCACGTGCTTCAGGTTTAAGCACTGTCGCACGCCTCGCAGCTCGATATCGAGGTTTCGCTGAATACGCTTCAGCGCAACTTCCTTACCAGCATCGCTGAGAGCGAAATACACTTCCCCGAATCCGCCAATGCCGATTCCACGTTTGAGGGTGTACCCTTCCAGAGGGCGAGATCCACTGGGGTAGGTAAAACGGCTGCCATGCCCACCGACGGGAGCTTGATCCGGCGGCTTGTTGGATTGAGAAGGATCGCCAGGCTGTGTGGGTTGCATATTATTCTCTAACATTGCGGGGCGAGCATTCATTTTGATTCACGTCTCTAATTCTAATCAATAGGGGTCAGTCGCGGCTTCGTCGTTTTTACGAAAAGAAAATCACAGAAATCCACGAACCTCTTCGCAACTGATGGAAAACTCACTACCAACGACACGGATTCCATCCTGCAGCACAACCTCACCACCTTGTTTACTGCCATTTACTTCCAAGCTCCCCTCAGCTCGTAAGCGTATTTCTGCACCTTTTCTGTAAATCACTAGATTTTTCTGCCAACCCGGGCAACAGATGTGATGGGACCGATCGGCCCCCAACAGCAAAGCGTCGCCCATCAACAAAATGGCATCTGACCAAGGCTCGGTGCGATGCCGACTACTAAATTCCAGGCGAGCACTATTTCCGAGAGGGTGGGTTTGCATGAATTTTAAGTGCACCCCATTTCCCAAGTCGAGGTGTTGGGCGTCTGCCAAAAAATCCCACGTTTCCTCCGACTCGGATTTCTCGTTACCCGCAAGGCTGCCTAAGTATCGATTTTCAACTCGCTTAATTTTAAAATGTCGGCGTCTCAAGTCCGCTTGAACGGGAATATCTATACCGCACTGAGGGACGGCACGGCCCACGGTAACCTGCGAGTTGGTGCAGACCAAAAAACCACCCACACCATCGATCCACAACATAAAGGAACGCATCACAGAAGCTTCATCTTCGCTGTCCCCAGCCATCACCACCGATGCTTTGTCTGTCGGAGTCGCAGGCGATTTGGCTTTACCGCCACAAGTGGAATCCAGAGAGCCATCAACCTGGGTATCGCAAGTCGCCAAATCATTCCCATCAAAAACTGATTTTTTCTGATGAGCCTGCTTGGTTTCACAGCGGCGACGCGCATCTAACGCGATCTGGTTCTGGGGAGCAATTTCCAAAATCTGCTCACTCACACTCTTAGCTCCTCCCCAAGCAGATTGGTTAATCGCAAATCGCAGACGATTGGTTAATTCGACCAATTGCCCTGACTGAGTGCGTAGTTGGTCGATTTGATCGTTTAAGAAAACTAATTCCGGTTGCAGCTCCCGTGCTTTGCAGAGCGAGCTGATAGCGTCCTTAGTACGCCCCACTGCGGCCCAGTCGCTGGCCTGCAACAGAAGCTCACAGATGCGCGTTATGCTGTCAGCACGGCGATCCTCGATGCCACGCTCAGCCAACAACTGAACACTGCAGCGAGCGGCATCAGGTTGCTCGGCCAGGATCGCAGCCTGGGCATGATCGATCGTGCGTTCTACCAATTTGCTGGTCTCCTTGGAGACGGGGTCACGACACTCTTTCGGCGCAATCTCCAAAGCATCCGAGAGATCTCGCCAGGCGGCTACCAAATCACCGTTAAACGACAAACGGCCGGCCCGTTCAACGAGCCGGCCTGTCAATTGTCTGGCAATTCTTCGACCTCCAAAGGAATTCGCAAAGTTTTTGCAGCCGACAATGCTGCAGGCATCGTTCAGGTCGCCTTGCCGCATAAGCTGCTTTGCTTGTCGTTGTTTTTTTCCTGTAAAAAACATTGGCCCAACAATTAAACTTTGTCTTCCATTGCTTCGTTCGTTTATCAAACGCTCTCAATTCTCGGCGGACGACCAGGGCTTCATTGTCTTAAGTGGCCCTAGTACACGACTGCCCAGCGGTTCGGCTCCTCAACAACTCGTTGCCGATTCGCTCGCGAGAAAGCAAGGGGCCAAAACACTCACGCATTTCGGCCCCAGTTTGATATTCACACTTACTTGCTGACGATGCCACTGTCCGTTTCCGAACCAAAATAAGCATCGACGGCATCGATAATATCGCCAGATCCAGCATCTAACTCATCGACTGGAATCTCTCCGCCCAATTCTGGGCCCATGCGATTCACCATCACCTCAGTGTCGATTCGCGACTGAACTTCGTCTACCATATCCTCGATACGAGACAGCTCACTGCTATCGAACTTATTGAAGCTGCTGGCTGTCCGTGACACTTCCAACATTCTCAACTGAGCTTCCAAGCTATCAATCTTGTTGGCTAACTCGACGCGCTTTACATGCGTCAGTTCCAAATTCTTTTGAGCTGCTTCCAGTCCTTGCTCTCGCGTTTCCATGGTTTTACGCAGGGCAGCTACTCGCTCTTCTTGCATTTTATAATTGCGGAAAGAACGCTCCAAGTTTAGACGCACTTGGCTTTGGGAAAATGTCTTCCCTCGCGTTGACACGTAGCTAGTGTCACCAGAATCCAAATGATTCCGTAATTTCATGATATGCCCATGGGAACGAGCCAACGAATCGTCAGACTCTTCGATCTCATCAGACAATCGCTCGATCTCAACTTTTTGCTGAGCCATCTTGTAAACCATAGGCTCGATATTTTCTTCCAGCTTTTCCAAAGACTGGCGTACGGTATCAATTTTGTAATTGGTATCGACCATCGAATCGGCCCAACCTTGGGCTTTTTGAACGGCGGTTCCGGCGTAAGGCATTAAGTTTCGGCCAAACAAAAGGCCAAGTACCAAAAGGCCTCCCGCACCTAAAAAAATCAGTTTCTTGAACATCGGGTTCTTCCTCTCACAAAGGTTTATTGGGGTCTTTCCAAGGACGGACTTGAATTGCTTATTGGGTATTTCGCTAACGGGCAGCGGCTATTGGGAAAAACTCTATCCTTTTTTTGATATTTCTCTTTTCCGTGAATTTCACGGTTTTTCAGAGCAAACTTGGCGTTTTCCTGCGGAAAACCAAACTTGGGCAACGAATTCTCTGAAGAAAACAGACCGCCTTGTTAAAAAAACGCTTCGCTAGATTTCCTGTTACCGACTTGCAGGGGGGCCCTGCGGTACCGGTCTTGGATACCTTTCTGCGAAATACGAACCTTCCTGATATCGCAGGTACCGACAGCATCGATCGTTCGTCAGATAGAGCCCTGTAGGTAGCTCAAAAACCCAATTTGTGAATTCCGTAAAATGGGTTTTCCACGGACTCGAGTTGGGTCAGAAAGATTCTCAGGTAAAAAACAGCCCCCCTAAAACTTAGACACTGCAATCGCAGGGGGTAAAAGCGAAAAACGCTAATTTGCTTTTGCCGCAGCAGCGATTTTTGCAACCCACATTTTTTTTTCGCTCACCCCCCTGCTTTAATTTGGGCAATGTCAAGCGAAAGCACTGCAGATTTTTTTTCTAAAAAAACATCCAGCAGTGTCGTTGATTTTTTTCTTGCATTTCCAACGTAATTCTTGGGTTAGTTTTAGATTTTGCACGATGAAACGCTGGGCATTTTTTTTCTTTTGACAGGCTTGTAAAAACTTCTATATCTGGTCGCACGATTGCTGCTTATAATCGGAGTGTGCCCTGACGTATGGGGCGAATGGAACGAACGAATCGCCAGATGGTAATTCGCAAAGCAATCCATGTTCAAATCAAACATAACTTGGCTTGAATCAAACTGCGGCACCCTCGCCGAGTCGCTATCGGTGTCGCTAAAAATTCGAATTCAATTTTCATTCAAAGGTCCTCCACGTGTTAACCGTTCGTCCAAAAATATCGGAACTTGCCTTCCGCGTTTTCGGGCGTTCGCTGCATCCAGAGCTATTTGAGACGTATCTCACGCGAACGATTGCTCGTGAGCAATATCGTTTAAGGATTGACATCACCAGTTCTGGACATCTACTGACCTGGCAACGTGATGGTATCGTGTTTAGCGAAGTCGCTTGTTCCAGTCTGCAACCGTTACCATCGGGACATCAACTGTATGGCGGTTCCGTAGGGAGACCCAATCAAGAAAAGATCTGCTACCAGAAATCCTTGGACTACCGCTGCGATTTCCAATTGGATTCGGCGCGACCGCAGACATTTTCGATGATTCAAAACGAGCTGCTGAAATCATTCCCCTGCGAAGGTATGCTGTTCCAGTTTCAATCGAGCGGCAGGATCGAAATGGGCGCGATTAGTTACGTAAATATTCAGTCTCGACAGAACACAGTTCATGTTCGTGCATTTCACACGTTTCCCGATGCTTATCTGGTCATGAAAAGCGAATCGATCTTCAGTATCCCCGAATCAGCCCGGGAATAGGCAGAGCTCTAAAGTGCCCACTCGGCAGCACCCCTACCCATTAGCGGACTAATCCGCGAATTTCCGCCAGCATGATGGCTTGTCGATAACGATCTAATCCCAGTCGGATTTGCGGCGACCAGGGTGCTTGCCGCAAAGCTTGATTTTGGCACGCCACCGCCTCGGTCAATTTAGCGCGTGCGAATAAACAAGCCGCTAACGTATCAAGGACCTGCCCGTCTGTCGGCACCAGTTCATTCGCCTCACGAGCAAACCGTTCGGCCCGCTCCAGTTCGACGCCTGTTTGACTGGCTAACCAAGCATAACTATTTAATTCCGTCAACAATTCATCGAGGCGAATATGAGTTTGCCGAGCGTCTCGATCGTAAGCCACACGCAATCGCTGAATATGCTCGGCCCGACCCTGTAACGCGAGCTCTACCATTTCAATCGACGTCGCCTGCCAGTGCTCGAATTCACCAATCGACATATCGGGATCGGAAAATCGCACCATCGCGATAAGTAAATCATTGTCGGAGGGGGACTTCTCTAGCCCCTCTAAAAGATGGAATTGCGCCAGCTTCCAGTCATTTTGCAAACGTGCCTCCAGATGCTGGAACAGATGCCGACGGACCTCCAAATTCACCGGCAACAAAGCGATTTTGGGATCGTCGGGGGATTCATCGCTGGGGGCAATCGCTTTTTGAAGAGATTCATCAGCGATCTTGAAATGCCCATGCTGATAATGCCATTCGGCTAACAACGTACAAGCTTGCACCCGCACCGAGGATGGCGTGGTCTTATCGTCGGCTAAGTGGGTCAATATCTCCGAAGTCCAATAGCTGAGGCCAGCCATCTGCAGGTGCATGGCTGATTGCAAACGCAATAAGTGATCAGGGCACACCTCGCTGGCCGTCGCCGACGCAACCATTTCTCGAGCCTCTGCGAGCCTCCCACGCAAGCGAGTCAATTCGGCGCGTCGATAAATCAGGCGGATTTCCTTTTTGGAAATATCAGCAAATCGCTCCAACAGTTGGTCGCAAGCATCTAGTTGCCCATACATTAACAGCCAATCGAGTGTCTCAATCAGATCCGTTGTTTGACCCGTAACATGTCGCAACACATGCTGAATGCGCTGCCCGGCCAGAGTCGCTTCACCTCGGATCAATAATTGTTCGATATACCATCTGAGAAAACGGCAGGCCGCCTGCGGGTGCCGCTGGCACCATTCACTCGTTGTGATCGCATCCGCCTCTGGTTCCCAAGCTTTAACAAAGTCTTGAAAGTTGATTGCCGTGAGGGCGTGAATTCGCAACCAGTGACTTGCGGTACGGGAGCTTGTGCCTACCCAGTCGTGCAAATTAGAGATGGGTCGGTAAGTTCCAGTGATTAATTCCAGCGCCGCCAGTTTTGCCAAATGCTCATCCAACTCAAAACGAGTCAGCAACGCCAAGGCAATCTGAGATTCCTGCTGAGTCGACTCGCCCAAGTGAATGATGATCCGCTCGCGATGCGCCCGATTCACATCCGGATAATCCACCAAGCGAGGAACATACTTGGCCAGTTCCAGCTGAAACGGAATCTGCCCGAGTATGCGTTGGCAGGCCGTGGCGATTTCAACATCATCGGAGCGGCACCCGAGATATACTCGATCCCATGCCGCCACACCCGCTGACAACAAATTTCGCTCAGCATTTTTTCGCACCGAGGGATCAGGACTTCCCAAACGCAGCAGCGTATGCACTTGCGTTGGAATACCGTGAATGACACCCGCACAACATCCATCAGCCAAACTGGATTTCGGGAACGACGCAAAAGCAACCAGCGCCATGATGAGCAGCGATCCTAAATATCGCACTCGTTGTGTAGAGAGAAACATCCCAAAGCCTCCTGCCCGGATTCCCCCCTCAAAACTTCACTGGCAGAGTAGGCAGGTAGGACGGCATCTCGATATAGCAATTTACTCAATCACGAGGAGAGAAACGCTATCTGCTGGCTAATCCAACTCTTTTTGCTAGCTAACCAAGCTGGATTCGGCCTTTAGCTTTGCTGAACGTTGTCTTGCTCTTCTTCCATTTCACAAATGTAACGACGCAGTCTTTCGTTTTCATCTGAGATATGTTTGATCTTGAGCATGTTTTCCACCCGTTTCAGTAATTCGACTTTACCGACGGGCTTGGAAAGAAAGTCATTGGTTCCGGCATCGACGGCTCGCTCGATATCGCCGAGCTCGTTCAAAGCCGTCACCATCAAGATCATGATGTTAGAGGTCTCTGAGTTGCTCTTCAGTTTTTTGCAAACTTCGAAACCACTTAAGCGTGGCATCATGACATCCAGCAAGATCAGATCAGGGGAGAATTCGGTAACTTTGGTCAGCGTTTGTTCACCGTCTTCGGCAAAATCCAGATCACAATCGAGACCCAGCAAGTGAGCTTCCAGCAATTCGCGGTTAGCAGCGTTATCGTCAACAATAAGAATGCGGTGTTTGATTTGGTTCATGGATCCGTGAGTCCGGTGGAATTCGGGCGATGCAATATTCAAGCAGATAATCCGATTTGATTCAACGATCCTTTTGTGGCAAGTTGAGATCGATTTCCCAGATATCTTGGCCTACTCCCTCGCTGGTGAGCAATAAAGATCGGCTATCGTGGGAAAAACAGATCGCTTCCCCCTGTCTTTGCACGGGTAAGAGCAGGCGTTTTTCCGGCTGGCCGTGCGAAAACACCTGTTCCCAAGTTTTCTCAGGCGACCTGTGAAAAATCCAAGCAGCTGTGTAACTGCGAATCACCGCCAGCTTACCATCGGGAGAAATTTGTGCACCCGTGACCATATGACGGTTGAATGGCGATTTCATCCGGGTGGCCTTAACACGGCGGCGGGATTTCATTTCCAAAGGCAGGGAATGAAACACCGATAAATCGGAGACGGCTTGCCCATCCATGCTCTTGGAAACCAAAAATATTTTCTGTCGTTCGCTGTCCACAAGAACGGCTTCGCAATCGCAGGCCCCACGGGGGTAGGTAAATTCAATTTCCGTAACATCGGCAGTGGGAATGCGGACGAAGTCCTCTCCTTTCGCCGCCAAGTCCACCACAGGTTCCTCGAACAGATAAATCCTTCCGCTGGAATACTGTGAGGCGTTATCCCCCACATCTCCGATCAGAACATAGTTACGCTGTTGATATTGAAAGCTGCCCATATCTTCCCAATCGCGAAAGGGAATCCCCTCCAGTTGGGCCGTCGCTAAAAGTTCACCTTGGCCATTGATCAAAAACAGCCCCGGGTATTTTCCATTATCGTTGTGCGTCCAATAGCAGCCCGGATACTGATAGCTGGGTGTCAAACCGCTACTTTCGTCGATCACGGCAGCATCGATTTTCCCAATCTTGCGGCTTTGCCCGATCTCTATCTGATGGGACTGTGCTGACGACATACCCGGCGTGATCAGCACAGCCACAAGCCACCCCGCCAGCGCTCCCATTTTCGCTAAGGAAACAACTAACCCAGTTTGCCGGACGGATCGCCGCTGTCGATTTCGCACCCCGCCACTCACGGACAACTCGTTTCTTGTCCCGGCCAGATCTCCGGCTGATTAAACGCGCCCAGCAAACGTCGTCCCTTGTAGATGCACCAGGCCAGGTCATTGCGAGCCGCAGAGCCATCGGCATCGGGCTCGAACCACTCGACGTGATCGCGTTCTACCACGAAGGTACCCGCCTGTTCGCCAATTGATCCTGACACCACCAAAGCCTCTTCGCCCATGAACAAACCCAGGAACAAAGGCTCGGCATCCTCGACCGAAAAATCGTCAAGCG
>JAAEPL010000130.1 GCA_024232675.1 Planctomycetaceae bacterium | reverse complement strand
TTGCCGCTCTCGAAGGGGTCGAGGTGATGCGATTTTACTCGCATTTCAGCGTATAAGATTGAGTGGACCCGATCGGGATCGAACCGACGACCTCTTGAATGCCATTCAAGCGCTCTCCCAGCTGAGCTACGGGCCCCTCTTGGAACTTTAATACTCGTCCCAAGGCGAAAAATTAGCACTCGAACGACTGGGTGTCAATAGTCGAACTGTCTGTCTCTTCGCCATAACTCGCAAGGGAAGATGCCCGCCGGAATTGGCCGATTCAGCGGTCGCTTCTCCCGTTCCGGGAAACCAAGCTGGGAAAATCATCCTAGACCGCAAATATCGATCAGAGAAGCGTTTGTTTTGCGAATATGATGGCCCTTTGATTGTGTTTCCGAACTGACTTTGCGACACTGGGTACGGGGAACAGGGACGACGGGTGCTGGCGGTTTTTATCCGGTCAACTTTTGGAAACAACGGAACCATTCCATGGAGCTAAGTGTGCTGCCCCTTTTTGCCACGCGTATGGTGGCGGGACTGTTGGTGTGTCTTGCGTCGCTGGCTGCGACTGCTCAGGAAAAGGCACCCTATTTGGTGGTCTTGGGGATAGCCCAGGATGGCGGATTTCCTCAAGCAGGCTGCCAAAAAAAGTGTTGTCGCGAGCGACACGGAGGACCGGTTGAAGGTCCCTCTTGTTTGGCCATTGTGGATCCTCAAACATCTCAAAGGTGGTTATTGGAATGTACTCCTCAATTCCCCCAGCAACTCGCGCGACTCAATGAAATCTGTCCCGCCGAGGGTGGGTTAGGAATCGACGGAATTTTTTTGACACACGCGCACATTGGTCACTACGCGGGGTTGGTGCATTTGGGACGCGAGGTTATGGGGGCCAATAATGTGCCTGTCCATGTGATGCCCCGGATGAAATCTTTTCTGCAGGACAATGGTCCTTGGAGTCAGTTGGTCAAACTGGAAAATATTCGTTTGCAGGAATTGCGATCGGAACGGACGGTTCGTTTGAATCAGCGACTTAGCGTGACTCCCATATTGGTACCGCATCGAGACGAGTTTTCGGAGACCGTGGCTTATTTGATAACGGGTCCCAAACGATCCGTGCTCTTTTTGCCTGATATTGATAAGTGGGAGCGCTGGGAAACCAAGATCGAAGATCTTATCGCCGAAGTTGATATCGCTTATCTGGATGCAACATTTTTTGATAATGCGGAACTACCAGGCCGTGACATGGCGCAAATCCCCCATCCGTTTGTGGTGGAAAGTATTCAGCGTTTTGGTGCGTTGAGCGCTGGCGACCGCAAAAAAATTCGGTTTATCCATTTGAACCATACCAACCCTGCACTCAATCCTCGTTCAAAAGCAGTCGATCGCGTTGAGGAAGCGGGTATGGCGGTCGCTGCCACGGGCGAGCGTGTGGAGTTGTAGTTCCCTGACCTATGAGGGGTGCCCGTTGGTGGCGTGCTCCTCAGTACCACCGGGCAATTTTTTGACCGGTCTCATCGCCATCTTATCTAACTAATTTTTTATGGGGGTTCCAGGAATTGCTCAATCCGGAAGACCAGCCTGAATTTCATTTTCGTCTGTTAGACCTCATCAATGACTTGGTGCTGTCAGTGACGATGGACGATTACGAGTTGCAGTATATCAACGCCACCGCTGAAGAAATTTATGGTCGCGAATTGCATGAGTTCGCGGAGACGCCCGACGTTTGGTACGAATCCATACATCCCAATGATAAAGAGCCGCTCAAGAAAAAATTCCAAGAGGTTTTGCAGGCCCGCCGCTTGACGCATGACTTTAGGATTATTCGCCCGACGGGCGAGGTCCGCTACCTGCAGGCAACGATTCGTTTGGTGAAAGACAACCAAGACCAAATCTCGGGGATTGGTTGTATTGCCAAGGATGTTACTGGTCGTGTGACAACAGAAATCGCCTTGGAAGAGGCCACCACGATCTATCATTCTTTGGTGGAAAGTCTGCCGATCAACGTTTTTCGAAAAGACCGTGAAGGTCGAGTCATTTTTTGTAATCAACATTTTTGCGATACGTTGGGCAAGCCGTTGCGCGAGTTGTTGGGCGCGACGGACCACGATCTGTTTTCCAAAGACCTGGCGGACAAGTATTGCAATGACGATCGTTGGGTGATGAAGACGGGCCTGCCATTTCACGATATTGAAGAGCATCCGGGTACCGATGGTGAGAAGGTCTATGTCGAAGTGTTGAAGGCACCGATTACCGATGTGGATGGGGCTAAGATTGGTATCCAAGGCATGTTTTGGGACGTGACGACTCGCAAGCGTGCGGAGCAGGCTTTGCGGGAAGCCAAGGAATTGGCGGAAGCGGCGAATCAGGCGAAGAGTGATTTTTTGGCGAATGTCAGCCATGAGATTCGCACACCGCTGAATGCGATTATTGGGATGACCGATCTTCTGTTGGATACCCAGGTTGGGAATGTGCAACGGGAGTACCTGGCCATGGTCCAGCAATCGGGAGAAAGTTTGCTGGGGCTGATCAATGACATTTTAGATTTTTCAAAGATCGAAGCCGGCAAGTTAGAACTGGATTCGATGTCTTTCGACATGGCGGAAAGGTTGGCCGATACGATGCGCACGTTGGCATTGCGGGCCCATACGAAGAACCTTGAACTGGCCATGCAAATTGATCAACGCTTACCGGCGCGGTTGATTGGCGACATCGGGCGACTTCGACAGATTCTGGTTAATTTGGTCAGCAATGCCATCAAGTTCACTCATGAAGGAGAGGTGCTGGTTAAAGTCGCTGTGCAGTCGATATCGGCAGATTCTGTTGAGGTGATCGTCTCGGTGCGTGACACGGGGATCGGGATCCCCAGCGAAAAGATGGCGAGCATTTTCCGTGAGTTTGAGCAGGCTGATTCTTCCACGACGCGGCAGTACGGTGGTACCGGTTTGGGCTTGGCAATTGCGTCTCGGTTAGTGGATTTGATGGGAGGGACGTTGTCGGTCACCAGTCAGGTGGGGCAGGGCAGCGAGTTTTCTTTTGGGTTGACGTTCCCGATCGATGTGGCTCATAGGGAGGATGAACCGGAGACCTCACTGGAGGGTTTGACGGCGTTAGTTGTGGATGATAACGAGACCAGTCTGCAGATCCTTGGCGAGATGGTGGAACGATTTGGAATGCGGCCGCTGCTCGCTCGTAGCGCCAAGCTTGGGTTTGATGTTTTGAAAAGTATGGCACTGGCTGATGAGTCGGTTTCGATCGTGCTTAGCGATGTGGATATGCTTCAGAATGACGGCTTGGAATTTGCGTCCTGGATACGTGGTGATTCGGTTATTGCCGATATACCAATCGTGTTGTTGACCTCTGGTGGGCGGCATGGTGAAGCCGAGTTGCGTCGGGAGTTGCGTGTGTTTGCTCAGTTGTTCAAGCCGGTGAAACAATCCGATTTGCAGGAGACGATTGCTGCTTCGTTGGGTAAGCCTGTGCAGCACGCGGATGCCAAGCATGCCTCCGCTGCCGAGGAGCGGCCTGCCTCTTTGACGGTTCTGTTGGCTGAGGATAATCCCGTGAATCAAAGATTGGCGATTGGTTTATTGGAAAAGCATGGGCATCGTGTTGAGGTGGTGGGGAACGGTCGGGATTGTGTGCGGCGTTTTCAAGAATCAACGTTCGACTTGATCCTGATGGATGTGCAAATGCCAGGCATGGACGGTTTGGAAGCGACCCGGGCCATTCGCGAGTTGGAGTTGGATACCTACACCCGCATTCCAATTATTGCGATGACCGCGCATGCCATGAGCGGTGACCGCGAGCGTTGCCTCGATGCCGGCATGGACGATTATTTGGCCAAGCCAATTCGGATGCAGGAGTTGATGCATGCCCTAGGGGATAATCTTGACGATTCCAGTATTTTGCGGCAGGCGTTGGTGGAGTCCAGTTGCTTGGTGGATTGGAAAGATGCCTATGAAACGGTGGGGGGCGATCGCGAGCTGTTGTGTGACTTAATCCAAGTGTTTGTCGAAGAGCGAGAAAACATGATGGCTCAGGTGTGGCAGGGCATACAATCGGGGAGTCCGGCACAGTTGCGGCTCTCTGCTCATGCGATGAAGGGTGCCTTGAATCACTTGGGGGCTACCTCCGTTGCCAGTATCGCTCGGAAATTGGAAGTGCTCGGCGAGAGCGAGTTGGTGGTGGGGGCTGAGGAGTGGTACCGGCAATTGGAGCAGCAAACAAAACAGTTGACGGAAGAACTTGAGACCTTTACAAATGAACGTGGGAAGGATTCCGCCGGCTTCTAGTGAAATGGTAAGGGGGGGCAGTTTCTGGGGGTACGGGGCGTCGCTACGCCATTCGTACGGGACAGCGTCATTCGGACGAGCATCCATTGTTAAATAAGAGGGAGGCCTAATGGCCATCGTACTAGTCGTTGACGATACTGCCGTTGACCGCCGCTTGGCGGGCGGACTTTTGGAAAAGTCTGATAATCTAGAGGTTGTCTATGCCAATAACGGCGGCGAGGCTTTGGATTCGATTCGGCAGAATGCCCCAGACCTCGTGCTTACTGATTTGCAAATGCCAGATATCGACGGCTTGCAGTTGGTGACGACGATCACCGAAGAGTACCCTGATATACCGGTGGTTCTAATGACCGCTCACGGCAGCGAGAACGCGGCTGCTCAGGCGTTGGCTAATGGAGCCTCTTGCTACGTGCCGAAAACCGAGTTGGCGGATGAGTTGATGCCGACCGTCTCGCAGATTTTGTCGACGGCGGATTCTGATCAACGCTACAAAAAACTGATTAGCTGCTCGACTCAAAGCTGCTTTGAATTTGAATTGCCCAACGATCCCGACCTGATTGATCCATTAATCGACCTGGTGCAGCAAGTGATTGCCAGTATGGATCTGTTTGATTGGGCTTCTCGGGTCCGTTTGGGAGTTGCCCTGGAGCACGCGCTCGGTAACGCCATTTATCGAGGTAATCTTGAAATAGGTCGGAACAGTACGGACATCCTTGATCCGCAGTTAGTGCAGGAGCGTTCCCGGGCCGAGCCATATCGAGATCGGCATGTTTTTGTGAGTGCTCAAATCACACGTGAGAAAGCCGAGTTCGTCATTCGGGACCAAGGTCCCGGGTTTGACGTGTCGCAGGTACCCGATGAGTCTGACCCGGATTCTTTCCGAGAGGGCGCGGGGCGTGGCTTGGTCTTGATCAAGGCATTCATGGACTCGGTGCATTTTAACGACAAGGGAAATCAGATTTCGTTTACGAAGCACGTCTAGCGATTGGCTGACGGTCGCATTGCAGGTCCCTGTTCTTTTGTGTGATTCATCTTGCGCGACGGGGGCCTGGCTGATTCTCAGGTTGCTCTCTCTCTCTCTCTCT
>JAAEPL010000129.1 GCA_024232675.1 Planctomycetaceae bacterium | reverse complement strand
GCAGTCCCCCCTCTCGGAAGATATGTCCGGCGGTACCTACTCTCCCACGCAGTCTCCCGCGCAGTACCATCGGCGCAGAAGGGCTTAGCTTCCGGGTTCGGAATGTAACCGGGCGTTTCCCCTTCGCTATGGCCGCCGAAACTCTATGGAGATATCAATCGGGTTCCCGTCCGTATCTCGGGAACCGCACAGTGGACGCGTGCTTAGTCTTCAAAATAGAAGTGAGGTCAAGTCCTCGGCCTATTAGTACCGGTCAGCTCCATGCATCGCTGCACTTCCACCTCCGGCCTATCAACCCAGTCATCTACTGGGGGCCTTACCAGGTAAAACCTGTGGGAGTCCTTATCTTGAAACGAGCTTCCCGCTTAGATGCTTTCAGCGGTTATCCCTTCCGAACGTAGCCAACCAGCCGTGCTCCTGGCGGAACAACTGGCACACCAGAGGTTCGTCCGTCCCGGTCCTCTCGTACTAGGGACAGCCTTTCTCAAGACTCCTACGCGCGCGGAGGATAGGGACCGAACTGTCTCACGACGTTCTGAACCCAGCTCGCGTGCCGCTTTAATGGGCGAACAGCCCAACCCTTGGGACCTACTCCAGCCCCAGGATGCGACGAGCCGACATCGAGGTGCCAAACCATGCCGTCGATATGGACTCTTGGGCAGGATCAGCCTGTTATCCCCGGGGTACCTTTTATCCGTTGAGCGACGCCGCTTCCACTTGCCGGCGCCGGATCACTAGTTCCGACTTTCGTCCCTGCTCGGCCCGTCGGTCTCGCAGTCAAGCTCCCTTGTGCACTTACACTCGATACCTGATTGCCAACCAGGCTGAGGGAACCTTTGAGCGCCTCCGTTACTCTTTAGGAGGCAACCGCCCCAGTTAAACTACCCACCAGGCACTGTCCCTAATCCAGATCATGGATCGAGGTTAGACAGCCAATTCGATCAGAGTGGTATTTCAACATTGACTCCACAATAACTGGCGTTACTGCTTCATAGTCTCCCACCTATCCTACACAAACCGAATCGACCACCAATACCAAGTTGTAGTAAAGGTCCCGGGGTCTTTCCGTCCTTCCGCGCGTAACGAGCATCTTTACTCGTAGTGCAATTTCGCCGAGTCCACGGTTGAGACAGCGCTGAAGTCGTTACGCCATTCGTGCAGGTCGGAACTTACCCGACAAGGAATTTCGCTACCTTAGGATGGTTATAGTTACCACCGCCGTTTACTGGCGCTTAAGTTCAGAGCTTCGCGCTTACGCGCTAACCCGTCCCCTTAACGTTCCAGCACCGGGCAGGCGTCAGTCCGTATACATCGTCTTGCGACTTAGCACGGACCTGTGTTTTTGATAAACAGTCGCTTCAGCCTGGTCTCTGCGGCCGTCACCAGCTCAGGGAGTAAATCCCGTCACCAGCAATGGCCCCCCTTCTCCCTAAGTTACGGGGGTATTTTGCCGAGTTCCTTAACCATGGTTCACTCGATCGCCTCGGTATTCTCTACCTGACCACCTGTGTCGGTTTGGGGTACGGGCGGTGATAAAACTCGCTAGAGGCTTTTCTTGACAGTATGGGATCATCCACTTCGCCTGAATCGGCTCCGTATCGGTTCTCAGGCATATGAGACACGGATTTGCCTATGTCTCGCCCTACAACCTTACCCGCGGACTACCTTCGCCGCGGATGGACTGCCTTGCTGCGTCACCCCATCGCTTGCCTACTACTGGTCTGGTTCGCGCGCTCCACTATCACCTCCGAAGAGGATCCAGCTTCAGGCGCTTAGCATCGCCAGGTTCAGCATGGTCGCGTTATCACCGGTACGGGAATATCAACCCGTTGTCCATCGACTACGCCTGTCGGCCTCGCCTTAGGTCCCGACTTACCCAGGGCGGATTAACCTGGCCCTGGAACCCTTGGTCATTCGGCGGACGGGTTTCTCACCCGTCTTTCGCTACTCATGCCTGCATTCTCACTCGTGTGGCATCCACGACTGGGTTACCCCGTCGCTTCGCTCGCCACACGACGCTCCCCTACCCATCGATACACCTGGATCTTGAAGGCGAACCTTCGAGACCGGGTACACGTATCAATGTCACGACTTCGGTGATGTGCTTGAGCCCCGCTACATTGTCGGCGCGGAATCACTTGACCAGTGAGCTATTACGCACTCTTTCAAGGGTGGCTGCTTCTAAGCCAACCTCCTGGTTGTCTATGCGACTCCACATCCTTTTCCACTTAGCACACGCTTTGGGACCTTAGTCGGTGATCTGGGCTGTTTCCCTCTCGACTACGGAGCTTATCCCCCGCAGTCTCACTGCCGCGCTCTAACTTATCGGCATTCGGAGTTTGGTTGATTTCGGTAAGCTTTTAGGCCCCCTAGATCATCCAGTGCTCTACCTCCGACAAGAAACGCGCGACGCTGCACCTAAATGCATTTCGGGGAGAACCAGCTATTACGGAGTTTGATTGGCCTTTCACCCCTACCCACAGCTCATCCCCCAATTTTTCAACATTGGTGGGTTCGGGCCTCCACGCGGTCTTACCCGCGTTTCACCCTGGCCATGGGTAGATCACTCCGCTTCGGGTCTAGAGCATGCGACTAAATCGCCCTATTCGGACTCGCTTTCGCTACGGCTTCCCCACACGGGTTAACCTCGCCACATACCACTAACTCGCAGGCTCATTCTTCAAAAGGCACGCGGTCACGTGGATCCTAAGATCCAGACGCTCCCACGGCTTGTAGGCACACGGTTTCAGGTTCTATTTCACTCCCCTCCCGGGGTACTTTTCACCTTTCCCTCACGGTACTTGTCCGCTATCGGTCACCAGGTAGTATTTAGGCTT
>JAAEPL010000128.1 GCA_024232675.1 Planctomycetaceae bacterium | reverse complement strand
GTCTCGTTTTTGACGGCCGTAATCGGCAGCCCCAAGCATCGATTTTAACCACGCTTGCTTGGGAATTGAATCAATCGGTTACCACGGAAAGTCAGGTTCTTTCGAGAAATAGTGGGATTTACCGATTATGGCCTTATCTTACACAGCCTCACTCGCGGCACCGGTAGAAAGGGCGGCCCTGTTTTTTCAAAGATTCTTTGACTCAGAGGTCGATTTCTGGCTTTTCACAATTCGGCCTTTTCACAATTCGACCTTTTTTAGATTGTGAGTACTCCCACCTCAATTTAGCGGGTGGTAAGCATGCCGCATGGAACGGGGAGGCGATACTGGGAGCGCGATCGGATTTGGGAGCGCGATCGGATTTGGGAGCGCGATCGGATTCTCGCCCATTAAATATTTGCCGCGCCGTGGATTTCTAACAGTTGTGTGAAACGTCGGCGGTTTTCCAGTCGCAGGTATTCTATTTCGTTTCGCAGTTGTTGTTGATCATCGTATCTCAGCAAGAGTGCCAAGTTAGCAAACTCCTCTGGGTTTTCTGGCAGGTCGTGTCTCGCCGAAGTGTTCATTAATCGTAAACGTGCTTCGACCCAGCGTAGCATTTCGTAAGACTTGCAAAAGAATTCGTGATCATTCTTTGAGAGGAGTCCATTTCTCGCCAACGCGTTAGCGGCCTGCACAGTGTTTGGCATGAGCACGTCTGGATAATCGGCTGCAAATTTTAATTGCAACATTTGTACTGCGAATTCAACGTCCACGGTGCCGCCATGTCCGCGTTTGATATTTCGCGGGCTTGCACCTTCCTGCATCCTTAAACGCATATTTGTGATGTCCTGACAATAGGAGGCTTGCCACGGATGAGAAGTCACGGACCGGTAAATCATTCTTTCGAGTTCAATTGCCATGTCCGGAGTGGTGACTAAGGGTCGGGCTTTGCAAAGCGCCAAGCGTTCCCATAGTTGGCCGTCGCCTTGTTCGAAGTACCGACAAAATTCTTGAAACGAAGTAACCAGCGCGCCGTTTTTTCCGGTAGGCCTTAGCCTGCAGTCGATTTCATAAAGCCGACCATAGGGGCTGGCGCCCGAAATGGATTTCGTAACGTTGGCGGCTAATCGGCTAAAAAATTCATGATGGCTGGCACCGGGGTCCGGGGCGCCCGCGAAACCCGTGCTCTCCGTTTCATGTAAAAAAACGATATCCATATCGCTGTGATAATTGGGCTCACGACCGCCAAGCTTTCCCATCGCCAACACGCACATCAAAATGGGTTGGCCAGCTTGATTGAGCGGCTGACCGTAACGTAAGACCAGTTTTTTATGCTCTAACTGTAGAATTTCATTCAGGCAAACCTCGGCAATATCGGACAAACACGTATGGGTCCGTGAGATTTCATCTTGGCGATTGATGTCGCGAACACCGACTCGTAAATGTTGTGCATCCTTAAAACTATGAATGATGGGGTCCACATCCTCGGCCCCAATTAAAAGTCCCGACAGCATCGATTGAAGCGCTTTATGGTTCGGCAATTCTTCAATCACCAAGGCGTCGGTCAGTTCATCGATCATCCCTGGATTACGAGTGAGGATATTGCACAGGTATTCACAGGAAGCACAGAGCCGTATGTACAGTTTCAAGAATGCTGGATGGCTACTGAACAACTCCCAAAGTGCGGATTTTCCACCCAACGAGTCACTCACTTTGGTCAAGTTGAGCAAGGTCGCATCGGGCTGCGGTGTGGCCGCAATTTCCGTCAACACTTGTTTGACGATGGCGGCAAAAAAGTGGCGGCAGCGGCGGGGGCTGAGGAATCGGTTTCGTTCGGTGGCCAACAAGGTCAGGTTGCGATAGGCCGCTTGGCTATTGTTAAATCCATAGGGTTGCAGGATCTCTTCAACCAGGGATTCCGGCAAAAACGGATCCAGCACCAAGTCGACCTCTCTAGCCGCGTCCTCGGTGGTTTCTTCCGCAAACGCGTGGTGCAGTAAATGGTCAAGAATGGTGCGGTTATGGCGAGTGGTACTGTTGAGTTGTTGTTGAAAATGCTTGAGTACTGCCTCCGCAGATTTCTCGTAAATACCCATCCGCCGAGCCAGTTTGACCAATTCTTCTGGGCTCTCGGGGAGCGAGTGCGTTTGCAAGTCGAACATGATTTGCAGACGATGCTCAAGATGCCTTAGCCAACGGTACCCGTGGTCTAAGAGGGTCTGTTCCTGGGAATTGATGCAGTCTGCGCGATATAAAAGACTAATCGCTTCCAGTGTGTTCCCAGTCCGCACCGATGGCGATTCGTGGCCGTGAAGCAATTGCAGAAACTGGATCGCAAATTCAATATCTCGAATACCACCCAATCCGGTTTTTACATTGGTTGACTCGGCACCCTCTTGCAAAGCGCGCCGCTCAATTTGCCGTTTAAGGGCTTTGATGCCGTTGATGTCGGCGACCGAAAGTCGCAACGCATAAACCCATTTCATTAAGCGGCGAAGCAAGCTTTCACCCAGCAAATGATCGCCGGCAATCACGCGAGCCTTGACTAACGCTTGCCGTTCCCAGGTACGTCCCTGAACATCGTAATAGCTGAGGGCATGGGCGATACTACAGGACAGAGGGGCTTTCTGACCTCCTGGGCGAAGCCGCATGTCGACCCGATAGGCGACGCCTTGGGGGGTGCTTTCGGTC
>JAAEPL010000127.1 GCA_024232675.1 Planctomycetaceae bacterium | reverse complement strand
TTATGTCGGGATGGGCGAGCACGCCGTTCGAGGCGTCATGACATCTCACGGCGACGGAGTCTACAAGAGTACCGATGCCGGTCGCACATGGAAGCACGTTGGTTTACCTGATTCGCGGCACATCGCCGCCATTCGTATTCACCCTCAGAATTCAGAACAAGTATACGTCGCGGTACAGGGCGCGCTGTTTGGGCCTTCCAACGATCGAGGGGTTTACCGATCTACGGATGGAGGAGCGAACTGGGAACAGATATTGTTTGTTAACGATACGACGGGCGCCGCCGACCTGAGCATGGATGCCACCAATCCCAGAATCCTTTACGCAGGAATGTGGGACCATCAACGGACCCCTTGGCAGATTCGCAGCGGTGGAAAGGGTTCGGGAATCCACAAGTCGACCGATGGTGGACAAACATGGAAAAAACTCTCCAAGGGCCTACCCAAGTCGATGGGAAAAGTGGCCGTCGATGTTTCACCCGCCAATCCTGATGTGCTTTACGCAAACATTGAGGCCAAGAATGATAAGGGGGGCGTGTATCGATCCGATGACGGTGGAGCCGCTTGGAAGCAAGTCAATTCAGATCGAACCACCGTAGCGCGGGCCTGGTATTACATTGAGATCTTTGCCGATCCGATGAACGAAAATCAGGTTTACGTTCTGAACGCACCCATGCTGAAGTCCATCGATGGAGGAAAGTCGTTTGTCTCGATCCCCAATCCGCACACGGACCAGCACGACCTGTGGATCAACCCTCAGCGGCCGGACAACATGATCCTTGCCAACGATGGCGGTGGATGCGTGACATTCAATGGTGGTAAATCCTGGTCACCACAGAACAACCAGCCCACCGCTCAGTTCTATCGTGTGATTGCCGACAACCAATTTCCTTATCGGTTGTACGCTGGCCAGCAGGACAACTCCACGGTCAGCATGGCCAGTCGGTCTTTGCGGGGTCAAATCAGCGAACGGGACTGGTTTCCCACAGCGGGTGGTGAGAGCGCCTTTCTCGCATTCGACCCGGACAACCCGTCCACGGTGTTCGGGACAAGCATTCAAGGCATTATGAGTAAGCACGATGTCAAAACGGACCACAACAAAAGTATCGTGGCCTATCCCCAATTGAATTTAGGAACGTTAGCCAAAGACCAAAAATATCGCTTTAACTGGAATGGTCCGCTAACGATGCAAAGTCAGGATCCGAGTGTGTTGTATCACGGCGGGAATGTGTTGTTTCGCAGTGACGATGCCGGACATCGTTGGACGGAAATCAGTGGCGACCTGACTCGCAACGAAGCGGAGAAACATGGCGATGGCAGCACGCCGTTTACCAACGAAGCGGCCGGCGGTGAAGTCTACAACACCATCAGCTACATCGCCGCTTCGCCTCATGCCGCCGGTGAAATTTGGGTCGGTACCGACGATGGTCTGGTACATCGAACGATGGATGAAGGCAAAACCTGGAATAACGTAACGCCGAACGGACTTCCCGAATCGTTGATTAACGCCATCGATATCTCGCCGCATGACAAAGATACCGCATTCATTGCTGCAACCCGCTACAAATTCAACGAGCTGCGTCCGATGGCATACCGCACGGTGGATGGCGGCAAGTCCTGGTCCTCGATCGTTCACGGGATTGCCGATGATCATTTTGTTCGTGTCGTTCGTCAGGATCCCAAGAACGAGCAGGTGCTTTACGCGGGAACCGAAGGCGGACTGTATATTAGTTTTGATAGGGGCGCTAATTGGCAACCGTTTCCATCGAACCTGCCGGTTTGCCCCATTACCGACCTGACGTTCCAGGATAACGATTTGATCGTGGCTACCTCAGGTCGCGCCTTCTGGATCCTGGATGACCTAGGCGCTATTCAACAGACAACAGGCAAGTTGAATGAGAGTGACTTTAAAGTTTTCCAACCTAAAGCCAGCTATCGGTTTGCCGAAGGTGGCGGAAAAGCGACGCCTTATGCTGGCGCGAACCCGGCACCGGGTGTGATCTTTGATTACCAACTGCCTGATTCGTGGAAGCAGGATGACAAGCTGACGCTACGCGTTGTGCGAGGCGACGGCGTGGTGGTGCGAACGATCGACAGCTCAGATAAATCAAAAACCAAGACTTGGACCGGCGGCCCTACTGCCGCAACAAAAATGCCCGCCAAAGCGGGGCTCAATCGATTCCATTGGGACTTGCGTACCGATCCGATTCCGGGCGTGAAAAACATTTTTATGATGGGTAGCCACGCTGGACCTCGCGTCGGCCCTGGCGAATATACATTACAGTTGTCGGCGGCCGAAAAAGGGCTGGAGCCAGTCGAAACAAAAGCGATCGTACTGGCCGACCCTCGCATCGAAGCGTCAGACGAAGACCATGCCGCTCAACAAAAAGCCTTGGAAGACATCCGCGCGATCGTGACCGATGTCCATCAATCGGTCAATCAGTTTCGTAGTGTCAAATCACAACTGTCGAAACGATTGGCACTCTTGAAAACGATGGAGGATCAAATAGAACTGGTCGAGTTGGCAAAGTCGGCCTTGAAAGCGATTGGCGACTGGGAATCGAAGCTGATTCAACCAAAGCAAAAGACATTCCAAGACGTGATCAATTTTCGCAACAAACTGAATGCAGAATTGATGTACTTGGCGGGCGAGATCGACGCCAACGAACCCAAGCCCACGATAGCCTGTGTTAACAGACTGGACGAGCTTTCACAAAAATGGCAGGCTGCGAGCGACGAACTGCAGGACGTGGTATCTGGGCCGGTGGCCGCGTTTAATGAGGCCTACCAAAAGAGTGGACTGCCTGTTTTGATCATTCCTAAAAAGAACTAGCCTGATTTTGCTACACTTACTCTGTTCACCAAGCAAGTCACGGACTGTGTCCCGCGAAAGAAACACCTATGAATCATTTGAATCGCCGCGAATTACTGAAAAACTCATTGGCCGCGTCTGCCGTGGTGACGACCCTACCCAGCTTGGCCTTGGGCAACGTCGCCAGTAACGACAAATTGAATCTGGCGGTCATCGGCTGTGCCAATCGCGGTGGCGCGATTGGTGCCGAGGCGGTTAACCACAAGTTGACGCAATGCGTGGCGCTTTGCGATGTGGTCCCCTCACGCGCGGAAGGCTTTAAAAGCCGGATGAAAGACCAGTGCGACGAGGCCGAAATATTTGATGACTTCCGCGTGATGTTCGAAAAGTTGGGTGACAAAATTGATGCGTGTACGATTGGGGTACCCGATCACGCTCATTTTCCCATCGCGATGTTGGCGATGTCGATGGGGATTCACGTGTTTGTGGAAAAGCCGCTCGCCCACACTTTTGAAGAGTGCGAATTGCTAATGGCAGCGGAGAAAAAATTTGGAGTCCAATGCCAAATGGGGAATCAGGGGCATTCCAGTAACCAACGCCTGCAATTTCAGTCGTGGGTGGAAAATGGCATCATCAAGAACGTGCGTCGTGTCGATGCCTGCATGAACAAGGGCCGAAGATGGCACCCGTGGGGAGACGTAACATCCTATCCCGCCAAAGAAAAAATGCCGCAAGGCATGAACTGGGAAGTATGGGCAGGGACAGCGCCCCAACGGCCCTACAGCAGCAAGTATGATCCGGGGAACTGGCGAGGTTGGTACGAATACGGCAACGGTGCCTTTGGAGACTGGGGGCCGCATACTCTGGATACGGTTCATCGTTTTCTGGATCTGGGATTACCGCACACGGTTCGCGCCGAGAAAATTATCAAGCCCAACCCATTGATTTTTCCCCATGGAACCACGATCGCGTTTGACTTTGCGGAAAGAGGACCTGATCTGCCGGCGATGACGGTCAATTGGTACGACGGCGTCAAGAACCGTCCGCCAATGGATGACGGCGTGAAGATTCCAGCATGTGGCAAAGCAATCTACAGCGACGACATTACGTTAGTGGGTGGTACCCATAGCGGGATGTTGAAAATCGCTGGTGGAACCAAGCAAGCCGAGACGGAGTCCAAGCTTCCTGCTTTGCCCGAAAGTAAGACGTCCACCAATCATATGGACAATTTTCTGAAAGCCGCCGCCGGAGTTGATCCCTATTGCAATTCATCATTTGCCATTTCGGGTCCGCTGACCCAGGTGTTTATGCTGGGGTGCATTGCGCAGCGACTGGGTGAGGACTTGACGTTCGATACCGTGACAAGACAGATCACAAATAACGAACGTGCCAACGCCCTGTTGAAAGGCCCTGCGCCGCGGAAAGGCTGGGAAAGCTACTACAAGATGGTCTAGCTTGGCCCGTTAGTCGCAATGAGCCGGAATGTTTCTCACTCCACAGCGCGGCAAGATGACGTCACCAACCTCGATTAGAGAAACGGGACGTTTGTGAACGATGAAATGCTAAATGAGTCTCAAACGACTATATTGCGTCTGGGCCGCTTTCCTTCTTCGTGTTTTTAAGTGGTTGGTAGCAGGCCCAAGTGATCTTGGCCTAGCGGCGTCCAACTCGAACGCCTAGGTCCCCTTCGCGCTCGTGATGCTCAAGTGAACCCGGCCACTCCGCGTCCGCAGGGATCTCAAGATAAAAATCATTGCTTACTTCTTCTTCAAATCGCGAAAGCGAGGTTTGCGGCGAATGAAATGCTGCGTCTACTATTGCCAGGTCACGATTCCAGCGACCCGTGACAGCGACGGGCTCTTCCAACACCTGATCTCCCAGCCGGCTACCAGCACTTTCTGTTTCATTCATCAACCCGCGAGGCGTCATGCCACTAGGCTGGGTGCGGATGGAAGAGATGGCACGGTGGGCCGGCAGGTGATGACCGTGCGAAGATTTTCTAGAGTTCGGTTCAGCGGGAACCACTTGCACACTCGCCGAAAATTCTGACGAATGGTTCACGCCAACTTGCGTGGCCATTGCCGAAACAAACAAACCTCGTGTAATCGATGCTTGCACTTGAAATCTTGCCTCACCTTTTGAGTTGGTCAAGACCGTAATTTGAGTGACATAGGTTTGACCCTGACCGTGTGCTGCGGGAGCCTGCTTGTCATTGGAATAGATATCGATGACATACTGAGTATTTGGCAATCCCCGCATCCCCCCGCGAACCGTAGCGTTGTAGAGCCCCCCGGTTGTCACGCTGGAGATCCAAGGGAAATTAGAATACTGGTTGGGGCCCGCATCTTGATCCAGTCGATCATTGTCTGTGACACCGTCCCCTCCGAGATCGATCCCCAGGCCAAGATTGTGTTGAATGGAGTTGATACGAATCGCGTTACCGCTAGATGTATTACCAAGAACTGCCACACCATTATTTCGGTTGTTTCCAATGTAATTGAACAATACCGCCGAATTGGATGCATCGACAATCCCCACACCATTGTTACCGTTCGGTATGGCTTGGTCCGTGAAAGCATCCGTACCAATTCGGTTAAAAATTACGGCATTGCCAGTGCTCCCTGCGATCCTGATACCATCGTCAATGTTTCCTGAGATCAAACTGTCGCGAACGACATTGCCATCGGACCGCATCTCAACGCCATAAAGGTTGGGCATGGCCGCCTGACCCAACCAATCAGTACCAAGCCAGAGGTTTTGCGCCGTGGTCCCCTTCGCTCCATCAATGAGAACCCCCGCTCCTTGGGAAAAGTTGCCGATGGTGAGTGCGCGGATCATGCTGGGTGCCTCTACAATTAAGCCTGAACCACTGCTTAAAAGCGCGCCATCAATCACGATCATATTAGGTACATCAACTCCCTCAACTCGCCGAATTCGCACGTCATCGAAAAAGGTCGTTCGGCTACCTGTAAG
>JAAEPL010000126.1 GCA_024232675.1 Planctomycetaceae bacterium | reverse complement strand
TAGCAGGTGGCGACGTCGGACGGGTGGGTCTAGTACCGGGACGTGTACCTGGCCTTGTCGCAGGTGGCGGCGTCGGACGCGTACTGCCTCCACTTCCCGGACGTGACGGTCTCGTACCAGGTCTGGTGCTAGGTCTGGCAGACGGTTTTACCGCAGGTCGTGTGCCGGGGCGCGTCGGCCTACCAATCGTACCAGGGTGCTGTGGACGGGGACGCGTGTTGCTGGGCCGCGTCGCCGGTCGTGTGTTACTAGGCCGCGTCGGTGGTCGCATGTTACTGGGTCGCGTCGCCGGTCGCGTGTTATTGGGCCGCGTCGCCGGTCGTGTGTTACTGGGGCGATTTGGCGGTCGCATATTGGCGGGGCGTTGTGGACGATTGGGCGCACGCCCCATACTGGCGGAAGCCCCAGGCTTCCGTGCTTTCGTCGGAGGCCGATTCATAGATCGACCCGCATTACTGTGCCCTCCCGCGCGTCCCCGTTGTGGGGTTTTGGCACGCGCGGCATTAAAGTTCTTGCGAGATGGCGCGGTTCGCTGCTGAGCACTTAAGGGCTCGACATTCCACAACAGCAAACAGACCGAGACGATAAATAAACGAAATAACATAAAACACCTTGCCAAGCATGAATGGATTAGAGACTGTGAAAAGAAACGTCGGTTGTTTCGCGCTACGCTTATTCTTTTCTCGCTGACTCGGGTAACTCGACGTTAGCTCGCCCTGGCGCAGGTGGCTTACGGATTAACATGACCTCAACGTCCTCCTGTTTCTCCCCGTCGACGTGACGATCGAATGATTTCCAAATGATCTTTCCTTCTCCGGCTTGTTCGTAGTAATTCGTGGATGACCCTGACACACCATCTGAGCGGGTGCCAGTTGTTTTAATGACCCAACCTTCTGGAATTGGGTTCCAGTGTCCGACGAAAACCCCTCCATCCGAATCAAAGGTCCAACTTTTGAATTGCTTCGTTATCGGGCACCAACCAATGCGTATGTCACCCTTTACATCTTCGGAGTCCTTATTTTGGATGTGGTAACTTCCCATGAGAAAACTACCATCCGCCGACCAACCAAAGGTATATTCGGTAATCCCTGCCTCTGACTCGTCAATCCAATCACCGACAATCCAACTAAGTGAATTGAGCCGATCTGCCGTCGATGCGAATTCGGATTTAACATCTCTTAAACTGGCAATCTTCCAAGCGTCGCCCTGTTTCACCATGACTGAAATGTATTGACTGACGGTCGTCGTTTTATCGTCGCCACTTTGAATCCAAGCGTGCCCGTCTTCCAAAATCAATCCGGTCGCTACGGGCCTCACTGAATCGATCACAAGTTCAATTTGACGTTCTTGGGATCCCTCAAAAAGCGCTGCGAATTCGGTTTTAATATTTTCTCTACCTGAATAGACGACTCGCTGTGAGTCAATGAACTCACCATCGTCCGCAAACAAATTACTGATGCCTTCCGCGTTACCGGACTCGTAATTTGCCTTAAATTCGGCGGCCATTTGGGCTGATACTTGTGTTGCCACTTCGGTGGTTGAAACCGTCCCTTCCTTTTCTTGGGCGGTGAGACTTGGAGACAAAACGAAGCATGGCAAGCAAACGAAAAGGGCTACAAAAAGACGAACCGTCATTTTCATAATCAAGTTCCTGTGGAGGGTGAAAAGAGCATCAATGTGAAAGGCTTCACACTACCGCTAAGGTACCGGCAAAGCCTGCAATCCTGCAAGCAATCCAAGAAAAAATTTCCGCCTAATCTGCGCGAAAATCTGCTCGACCATCCCAAGCAGTCTGACGTCTTGCTTCCATCGCAAATTCTAGTTTTCGCTGAAAAAACCGCCAAACGAGGATTCGATTCCTCCCCTAACCGCTGCCGATTCTGGCAAATCGTTCACCATCAAGTGCCCCGGCCAACGCCGCCTTTTGCTTACGACCGACGCGGTCCTATTTTCTTAGAAGTCATTACAACCACGAAAAAATCGGTGCCCCAACCGCCCCGCTTTTACGAGCTGACCTTGGCTTCTGTTTGTAAATGAACGTCACGTTGTGGGAACGGAAAGCTGATCCCTTCGCTATCAAATCGTTCCTTTACCTGCCTAGTTAACTCCCAATACACACCCCAATAGTCTTTCGTGTTGACCCACGGACGGCAAAATAGATTGACCGATGAATCGGCGAGCTCATGCACATTGACCGTCAAACCTGGCTCGCTCAGAACATTGGGGTGTTGCCCAGCCACTTCTTTCAGAACATCAATCGCCCGCTGAATATCATCTTCATAGCCAATGCCGAAGACAAGATCGACGCGTCTTACACCACATCCCGTGAAATTTGTAATCGTATCACCCCATGCTTTTTTATTGGGAATCACTAGCACCTTGTTGTCTGGTGTCAGCAGCTTGGTCGAAACCAGGCTCATCTCTTTGACCGTGCCAGTCTCGCCGGCCACCTTGACGAAGTCATCCACGTCAAAGGGCCGGTAAACCATGATCATCATGCCACTGGCGAAACTACCTAGCGTTTCCTGCAGGGCGAAACCGATAATGAAACCACCCGCCCCCAAGGCCGCCACCATGGGGCCAACCTGAACGCCCAATGCAGCCAAGGCCATGGCTGCACCGACCAGTAGCACTACTCCCCCAATCGTTCGCCTCACAAAATTGATCAGCAACATCGAAGTTCGCCCGTGCTTGGAAAGCACGCGCCCGATCACGCCTCCGGCAAACTTGGAGATGATCCAGAAAAAAAACATAATGACAATTGCTACTCCAATATTTTTTAGCAATTTCAGCCCACCATCTTCCGCGAATAACCAAGATTGAAGCGTCGCGGTAACGGCGACCCAGTAGGACGCGGCATCAGGGGTTTCATTCAATTTGGAGACGGCTTCGACGTAGGTTTTTTCACTCTGGGCATCCCCGCCCTTACTGGTGCACTCTTTGATAAGCAATTGGGTTCGTTTGACAATTTCCAATTCCTCAGATCGCAATTCGAGCAATTGAGTTTTCAAATCTTTCGAAGAAGCTTCCGCGGGGGCGGATTTAATTTTCATTTCCACATCCCCCACCGCTTTTATTTGGTTGCGCAGTTTTTCGGCCCATGCTTTTACCTCGACTTCCAATTCCGTGGCGGTCATAGGTCGGGTCAAGATTTTTAGCCGGCTAATTTCGATGCCGGTGTTACCGACTGTTTTAGCTGGAGGAGCCGCCTGCGCGCCCTCCGGTGTCGCCGTGGTAGGTTGGGCCGCCGCGGGAGACTGCGGCGGCGTATTCTCTTGGGCTACCGACGATAGCTCGAGGCCAAAACAGAAAACAACAATGGACAAAATACGTAGCAACAACATGGCGTATCAACTTTCTGGATTCCGGCAAACCGGATTATCTAATGCAGCAGGGATCCGTCGCGGTTGAAAGAGAAATTCAACGGTACGGACACAGGATGATAACGCCTCCTACGCTGCTTGGGGTATCCCCCGGCCTCGGTTTCCCAAAAAGTAGAAAGGCGTCCTAAGGAGGGTCGTGCCCGCCTTCGTTCCATGGATGACATCGAGATATCCGCCGCACACCTTTCAGGCTACCGCGTAAGAAACCGTACTTTCGCACCGCTTCGATCATGTAAGTACTGCAGGTCGGCGTGAAGCGGCAATTTGGCCCTAGCAAAGGGCTGAGCAATACTTGGTACCCTCTGACGAGGGCGATTAAAATCAACCCGGGAATGCTCAGGAACCATGTGATCATTGCCTTCATGAGTTCAAGATCCAGACCTCGCGGAAGAACGTTGGTGCTGTCGCACAAGACGCCGCGACAGATTCGTCAGAGACCGCGCAATTTCCAGTCCATTGAGCCGTGCTCCTTTCCGCGGTCGCACGACGAAATCCCAGCCTGCTGGGATGTCTCCACGCCCGTTACGGAAGGCCTCGCGAATGGCCCGTTTCCAACGATTCCGCACCACCGCATTTCCTACGCGTTTGGATATCGACAGACCAAGACGGGGTATTCCCAACTCATTTTCGGAACCTTTCACCACCAGCCAACGATCGGCTGCAAACCATTTTCCTTGATGCACCCGATCGAAATCTCTTTGTTTGACGACGCGATCCTGCTTGCCAAAACTGCGGTTCACTGGCGGACGATTGACGTTCATTACCAAGTAATCCCAGCCCGGGGCGTCACCGGTTCCAATGAATCCGCGAAAGCCTGCAAAAGCTGCTCCTGCGATTCATCCAAGTCCTCCGGCACCACGATCTTGAGTTCCACCATTAAATCGCTGGCTTGCCCCTCTGATTTGCGGATGCCCATGCCTTTAAGACGAAGACGCTTACCACTGGATGAGCCTGCAGGTACGGTAATGGTGACCTCACCATGCGGCGTCGGCAAGTCGATTTTGGCACCTTCGATCGCTTCGAAAATGGTAATGGGCAATACCAACAGCAGGTTATCTCCACTTCTTTCGAATGCCGGATGGGGCGCTACTTGCACTGTCACCAACATGTCGCCTTGGGGCCCCTGCTCTGGCGAGGGATAGCCTTGGCCACGCAAGCGAATCTTTTTGCCCGTGGTGATCCCAGCGGGAATGGTGACCGTCAGATTCTCGACCTTGCCACTGGCTCTTTGCAAAGACAATTGATGCTTGCCACCGAGCACCGCGGTCGCGAATGGGATGGTGATCGACTGTTGAATATCCTCGCCCTTAACGGGTGCCCGACTTCTCGTATTACCCCGACCACCAAAGCCAGCGCCTGGAAAACCGCGTGGTCCTCCACCGCCCGGTCCCGCTGCTTGCCCCGCACCAGCACCAAAAACCTGTTTGAGGATCTCTTCGAAACCGCCGGGTGGCATTCCCCCGCCGCCTCCGCCGCCGCCAGCACCACCGAACATTTGCTCCATATCGAAGCCGTTGGGTGTCTGCCCGCCCTGGAAGGGATTGCGGCCTTGAGCAAACTCGGAGCCAAATTGATCAAACAGTTCTTTCTTTTTAGGGTCGCTCAACACATCGTAGGCGTGCTGAACTTTTTGAAATTTCTGTTTGGCCTGCTCTTTATCCTCGGCAAGGTCGGGATGGTATTTACGGGCCAAACGACGATAGGCCTTTTGAATCTCTTCGGCAGACGCCGATCTCGAAACACCCAAGGTTTTGTAATAGTCATCTGCCATAAGTCGACGCAAGCTTCCGGGCTGAACAAGGATATCAAGAAAAACGAATCAGAGGATTTTAGGCGTGAGAGCTCTGTTGATTCAAGTCGGAGAACTCCCGAGATGAAAAATCCAGCGAATCGTTTCCGTGGCATGCGGCACAAACCGCCCAAGCGTCATTGTCGCAATTACTTTTTCGCCGACCAGTCACGGCGTTGGCGAGAGCTGGGAATTCCCATCTTTTTCCGGTACTTGGTGACCGTTCGTCGTGCGACAGGAAATCCTACGGCCTTCAGGCGATTCACCAACTCGTCATCGCTGAAAGGCTTGGACTTGTCCTCGGCATCAATTATTTCCTGTAGTTTGATGCGAATTTCATCCCACGCCACATCTTGCCCGTCTTGCGTTTGGGTCCCGCCCACAAAGAATTTGCGTAGTGGAAATATTCCACGAGGCGTATCGATCCACTTGTCGTCCACTGCTCGACTGACGGTTGTCACGTGCACCCCTACCTTGTCAGCGATCTGCTGCATTTTTAGCGGCTTAATATGGCGAGGGCCCTTGTCAAGAAAATCTTTCTGATGATTGAGAATCTCTTGAGCGACACGAGAGAGCGTACCGCGACGCTGTTCGATCGATTCGATTAACCATTGAGCGGCCATCACTTTACGTTTGATGAATTCCTTTTCCTCTTTGGTCGCTTGGCCACTGGCTAGTCGATTGCGGTAATATTTGCTAATGAACAGTCGGCGCCCTGGGCCTTCATCCATTTTAACGATGTAATTTCCTTCGTCATCCAATTCTGCTTTTAAGTCCGGCGTGACGACCTGCACCACGCGTTCGGCGAACTGAGATGCCGGTTTAGGATTCAGTTTCTTAAGCTGATCCCAAGCTTCCTGGATTTGCTCGAAAGTATACCCCGTGGCCTTTTGGATTTGCGGAATCCGATTATCTCGCAAGTCATTCAGGTGGTCATTGATGAGCGTCTTTAGCTCGTCGCCATAGGGGAGCTCATCAGTCAACTGCAACAGCAGGCACTCTTTGAGATCTCGGGCAGCCACCCCAGGTGGGTCAAGGCTCTGGACCACTTTGAGTGCTTGCTCGGCTACCTCCAACTGATCTTCGCCTGCATTAACGGGCAATAAATCGGGTAAGGCTGTTTTCAGATAGCCACCATCCTCAGCGTTCAATGCCGAGATGATGCGTTCGCACATTCGTTCTAAATCTTCGGGAATATCGAGCTCACCTAATTGCATTCGCAGGTGATCCTGCAGCGTCACCTTGCTGTCGGCAATGTTGGCAATCATGTCGTGTTGGCGGTTGATTTCATCCTGCACCCGATTGGCGCTGGTCGATGGCTTGCCATCAAAGTGGTCGGGAAACTCGTTATCGAGATTCAACAATCGCTCGAAATCGTCTTCGTTTTTGCCGTTTTCATCGACGACGAGTTCTTTCTGCTCGACGTCAGGGCCTTCGTTTTTTTCGCTCGACGAGTTTTCATCCGGTAAATTTGGATCCTGCTCGCGCAGTTCCAACATCGGATTTTCACTCAATTCCTGCTCAATCCGTTCCTGCAACTCGACCAACGGCATCTGCAGGATCTCCATTGACTGGATCATCCGCGGCGCAAGGGATTGCGTCTGCTTCTGCTGGAGGTGCTGGCCGAAAGTGATTTTCATGTTCACAGGAGGTGCATTCCTTGATTTAATCTGTGCTGCATGAACGGAGTAAAGGATCGGGTGTGTCGGCGTTCCCCGCTAACGCAGGGCCGCGCACTGTTAAATGTAACATTGCCAAATGCCGTACGGGCGATAAATCCACGCAGGCTGACCATTCCCGTCACGGATCGACGGCTTTTTTTTAGCATCATGCCGGTTGTTTGGCGTCATAGCGGTTGTCGCCCTGAAATCGCGTCCGCCAGTATTTCTTTGTTGGTGTACTCCAGGATACTGCCCGTGGTAATACCCCGCGCCAAACGCGTCATCGTGACATCCATCTCTTGCAGACGATTGCTAATGTGTAACGCCGTGCCATCCCCTTCGACCGTCGGGTTGGTTGCCATAATGATCTCACGAAATTCCCCGTCGCGAACCCGATCGACCAATTGATCGATCGTCAGTTGGTCCGGTCCAATATTGTCGAGAGGCGCGATACGGCCTAACAATACGTGATACAAACCGTTAAAGGTCGCAGATTGTTCGAGTGCTATCAGGTCTCGAGGTTGCTCCACCACACACAACAATGTTTGATCCCGACGCGCATCCTGACAGACCAGGCAACGCTCTTCTTCTGACAGATTAAAGCAATCCTGACAGTAGCGAACGTTCGTGCGAACATCACGAATCGCATTTGCTAAAGCAAGCGCCTCCGATTCGTGTACCCTAAGTATGTGATAAGCCAATCGCTCAGCCGATTTCCGGCCAACCCCGGGCAAGCGGGATAATTGCTCAATTACTTCGGCAACTGATTTTGTCAGTTCCGCCACTCAGTCGCTCCTACTGTTTCTCTTGTTGATTGGTTCCACCAATGGGAATGGGCGGAACTTGTTTTTACGGACGCACTACGCTCGAAATGAAACCGGTCCTGCCTAAGGATACGTTCATCATTCGGTTGGGGGCGTGCTGGGTGATGTTCCATCATCGTCATGGACGCCCGCATATTTCTCAATCATGTCGTCTAAGACGGGTAACGACATCCCGCCGGTCAATTCACGCATGGCTTCGACATGCATTTGTTTGGCCTTGCTGGCGGCTTCATTGATGGCTGCTGGCAGGAGATCTTGAATCATGTCGCGGTCGTTGTTTTCGACCAACTGTGGATCGATTGTGACGCTGAGGACTTGCCCCAAACCATTCACTTCTACTTCCACCATACCGCCTCCGGCAGCGCCCTTGGCCCGTTTTACTTTGAGTTCATCTGATACTTTATCAATGCGTCCTGAGATGCCCTGGGCATTACTCATTAACGCAGCAAGATTGCCTAGTCCCTTAAACACGAAACCGCTCCCGTAAGTTGATTCGAAGATGGCGACGAAAAGTCACGGAATGACATCTACGTTTCTGAACGGGGTGATCGGAATCGCCCAGACAGCCATTACGCGTCGCTGAGGCTCTATTGTTCGGAAACAACGCAAAAATATCAATGATACGTGTGAAGAGTCGAAAAACGCACGGATTCATAGCGTTTTCCCACATCGGCCGCGTTGGCAACCAAGAATTTGTGGACGTGAACGTCAAAGTATTCCCAAAACACCGGCGATTAACAGCAGCCCATTGGAGGTTGCGGTAGCGCACTGGAGTCCCACCAATCAGCCAATTCAGGGGGCCTAACCTCTTCCCGGAGGTATCTGGACATCTGTAATCTCTCCATCCAGCATATCCATCGCCAACTTGACGAATTCGTTCTGTTCCGCATTACGAATTCTCTGCCGACGACTGATGTGTTGCGGTCGCGGCGGCTTTTTCTCGGGCACTGCAGAAACCTTGAAATCCAAGCGTATATTTCGACCCGTCTTCTGTTTCAATGCCTCTTCCAGTCGCTCCTTCGCGCCCGGGCGGTCACACATCGTTTGATCCACCGCCGATTTCAACGTGACCGTAAGCCGCTCGCCATCCAGATCTAGGCTGGCATAATTACCAGCAGAATCACTGGTTAGGTCATTGAATTCCGCCAGAACATCCTTCCAAGTTGCTTCTATATTTGCCGGAGCCCCTGCGCTGCTCGCTGGTGCGGCGGCGATCGTTTCCGTGACCGTAGTAGGGGCAGGTGCCGTAGACGGGGCTTGGCCGTTGCCTGTTTGCGATTTCTCAGGTGCCGATTTCACAGGCGGCGGAATTTCCTCAGGCCGCGGAACGGGCGTAGGGGACGGTGCCGGCGCAGGCGTCGCCGGGGTCTGCATAGACGGAGATGGCTTAGCCGGAGACGGCGTAGGCTCAGGGCTTACGCTGGGTGGTTTTTTTTTTGCCGCTCTCGCGGGCGATGTGCGGGCAGCGGGAACTGCAACCGACCCAGACTGAAGCTGCTCAATCAATTGCGGAATCAGATCGAGATTCTGCAAATGACTGCACCTTACCACCGCGGTTTCCAGCATGGTTCGCACTGAAGCACTAAGACGCGCTTTGACCAAGCTCTGGTCCAGTACCTGTAAAATCGCGAGCACTTTCTCAACACCCAAGGTGCCTGCCAATTCTTTCAGCCGCGGCAAATCATCCACGGAGCAATTTAACATCAGCGCTTCACCACAGCCCACCAAACAGGCCATGGCATCGCGGAACAGACCCAGCAACTGCGAAGTGAGTTGCCCTGCATCTACTCCCGTATCCAACGCCTCATGCACAATGGTTAGCGCTGCTGCGGGCTCCCCGGCCACCATCGCGGACGCAATGCCAAATACGGCATCATTATCGGCAGTCCCCAACAATCCATGCACATCGCTGACCGTAATCTTATGACTGGAGTAAGACAGCAACTGTTCCAACAGAGACTGGCTATCTCTCATCGATCCACCAGCACGCCGTGCCAACAACTCCAATGCTTGATCTTCCGCGTCAATCGATTCCGCGTCTACGATATGTCGCAAACGTTCCACAATCGCTGCCGTTTTGATGGGCGGGAAATCGAATCGCTGACATCGAGACAGCACCGTAATCGGAATTTTTTCGGGATCCGTCGTGCAGAAGATAAATTTGACGTGTTGGGGCGGCTCTTCGAGTGTTTTCAATAAGGCATTAAACGCTGCCACCGTCAGCATATGCACTTCATCGATGATGTAAATCTTGTAACGCGCTCGGCTCGGGCGCACATTGGCATTGGCCCGAAGTTGCCGGATTTCATCAATCCCGCGATTGCTGGCACCATCAATTTCCAGCACGTCAACATCTTCGCCGGTAGCGACGCTCGCACAAATATCACATTCCCCGCATGGCTTGATGGTGGGGCCTTCGGCACAATTCAAACACTTGGCAAAGATACGTGCTGACGAAGTCTTCCCGACTCCTCGCGCACCGGTAAACAGATAGGCATGGCCGACGCGATTTTGTTGGATGGCATTGCCCAACGCAGTGGCCACCTGCGATTGCCCAATCAGATCGTCGAAATCGCTAGGGCGATAACGGAGGGCAACAACGCGATACTTTTCAGGGGTTCCAGATTCTGTATTCATACCCGCATTCTACACTCCTCAAGGTTCGCCGAGGGAGGGGACCTGCGGCGTCAGAATCACGAACCGTAGGATCTTGAACCGCCTAATCCAGCAAAACCAGCTTGCAAGCGTGGTGTTCGCGGACGAAACGAAAAGAAGGCTGTCGGCCAGAGGACTCCGCACAAGAGTACCCCGCTTATGGCTGCTCCATATTTCAGGCCTGACCCGGTTCACGGCTCCCCCTCACGGAGCCCACTGCCCGACAGCTCAAAAAGCCAAATCTTAGCGACTGGCGAGCACTAGTTGTACGACCCGCAACGGTTTTCGTCAAATCACTTTTTCGCCAGTGTCGCCGAAGGCGAAAAAAGGTCGCGATGAGCAGGGTTTACGAGAATTCCCTCAGCAATACGCTGGGATAACGCTGGGATAACGCGGATATCGTCATCAGAGGATTACAGCCCAGCGAAGACGGAATTATCGAGCCATCCATGATATCAAGGCCATGGTGCACCGCAGGACGTCCTGTG
>JAAEPL010000125.1 GCA_024232675.1 Planctomycetaceae bacterium | reverse complement strand
CTGGCGAAGTAGCTGGCAACTGTTTTTTGAGCTTCATCAAATAACGGCTGCATACTCTCGGGTACCCGCACCGTTTCGCCACCATTGACTGGCCACAATCGCATATTTAGCCGCAACTGTGCCACTTCGTCTTCGAGCTGGCGACAACGTTTTTCCCAATCCACAGGCTGGTCTTTGTCGTTCATGCCTTTCATGTTAGCGATCTCAACCGTCGAATGCTAACGCAGCAAGCAGAGCGAAAGCGTGATGTCCGTTACAATACTGGCCTTTCCGCAGTACCGTGCCAAATCGACACAATAAAAATTTACCGCCTGATATCGAGACCAACCGATCCATGTTTTAGGCGATGACATTCCCATCGGAAAAAGAGTTGCTGCAAGATTGCGCTCCTTGGAGCGACAGAAAACACCGTCAAATTTTTTGCAGCGGCAATTTTGATCGTCAAGGCAGCCCTTTGCAAAACTACTGAGAGAGCAGAATAAGAATACGAAGAGCGTGCTAGAAGACAGGACGGTTTCTCCACAAGCCACTCACAGTAGCCCTTCACAACGGCATGGGTTATCGAGGTTTTGACCGGCGATTTTTCAGGCATTTCAAATCTGTCACGCCTGCGATTCCAGTGGGCAATGTTTTTTCTTAATCACGAAAATGGGGTGCAATGATTTGCGGGGCGGAAGACCAAAACGACCATCCGATCGGATGACACTGTGGAACAAAGGTAAGGCGAAACCTAGCGGCGAAAGGCCTGCTTAATCAACTCTTCACAAGCGAGCGCTAATGATTTGCGCGTCGCGCTCTCGCGACGAATCCCCGTTTTCAGGTCACCGAGAAGCGTTCCTGAATTTCGTCCCCATGATTTGGATGGGTAGTGAGAAAATTAATTTTATTGTGGCGAAGGGGCGGCACCTTATTCGATGGTGTGCCTAGCCATGGCGTTTGCGGATTTTTTGGTTGGGGCATCGGCTCTGCCTGCCGCCGCTTCGACGGTATCCATATTCGATCGCAAACCATTCGGCGTAACGTTCTTGAGCCGGTGAATTGCTATTCCAAGTATCTACCATGTGGCCCAATTCATGAATCAGGATATTGTTTAATTGATAATCACGAGCAGTCGTCTCCGACCAGATCAGGCGCCACAAATTCGGTTCCGGATGATCCCACTTGGCACCGTACATTTTCGTTTCCACGACGAGCGGCTGTGGGGGCGGAACATAAAAATGCTCCTCCAGCGATTCGCAAAATGGATACAGATAAATCGCACATCCCCATTGCAGCCCGTAACAGGGCAGTCGCTGTTTCTTCCGTGTCATGGTGCTCAATTGAATCACTTCCAACCCCTTCAAAAAAGCCGGAGGGAGTTTTGCCAAGCGAGCAGCAATTTGAGCGGGGGTAACCACGTGACAATACCCTTGGCCCGGCTGCAGGACTAATACCTCGAAGTTTTTTCGACCGGTGGGTTCATGCCAAATTTCGGGCGCGTCAAACAAGTTATCCTGGTTCGGTCGCGCAATCACCCGACGCGCCTTAGCGAGATCACGAGTGCGAGACCGCCGTTCGGTTTGCAATCGTTTTTGGGCCTGGCGGTTACCGGATTTCTTTCTGGGATGTCGCGGAGCAAACATAAAATCCTCCTCGTAAGGGAATTTCGGCAGTCCAAGTGCATCCGGGCGGTTCGTATCCTGTTTCGATTTCGATGCCGAGGCTGTAGTTGAAGAGGGGAGCCACTACAGGTGTCAAAGAAAAGCTCTATACCTATTTTACCCAGAACTCGTCCGCGTGTTGCAATAAAGTCGTAAATCAAATACTGGCAATGGTTTATGTAAATGGACATGGGTAGTGAGAAATGCTCGTTTTCCACCTCTTTGGGGGGTGTTGTGGTGTGGAAACAGGCCCTGCAAACCAAGCGTTTTCGCGGGTTTAGATTTCATCGTCAGCTGCCCATCGGCCTGTCGCTTCCCCTGCTGTTTGGCCGTGGATTGCATAATGGACATGCTTTCTGAAAAAAATGTGTGACGCTTTGGTACCCTGAGGCGACTAATGCTGCACTTATGAAAACCATGCCATTACCTATCCACAAAATTGACGATCACCAACTCGTGCAGCAAGCTGCCGAGGGCTCTCGAGAAGCGTTCGGAGAACTGGTTTCTCGCCATCACCTAAAAGTCCGCGGGATGTTGTGGCGTACGTTGGGTGACGAGACAGAGGTCGACGATGTGGCCCAGGAGGTCTTCATGTCGGCCCTTTCCGCCGTTGATCGCTTTCGTCAGCAATCTAGTTTTTCGACTTGGTTATTGGCGATTGCTCGCAACAAGGCTATTTCGCACCTGCGGAAGAAAGGTACGGCGACTGGAAAAACAGTCACCGGATTGGATCTGGCATTGGTGGAGCACCAAATCAAAGGATTGGATGAGGGAAAGACGGAGCCAGCCAATTTGGACGCGTTGCGAAACTGTGTCACAAAGCTAGGTGCTCCTCATCGGCACTTGGTTCGGGAATTTTATTTTAACGAACGAAGTACTGCCGAGTTGTCGGTGGAAACGGGAAAGGCTCGGAATACTTTGCGCATGCAATTGATGCGTATTCGAAGAGCACTAGCAAGTTGTATTGAGCGCAAGCTCGGATTGAAAGATGCCCCGTAACGTCCTCAAAAGAAGTTTAAGGAATGAAAACTTAAGGCTTCCCTCGATCATCAGACAGGTCGAGACGATGAGGTATTCAGGGAGAAGGTAAACATAAAATGGATTCCATCCAAAGAAATAAAACTTGGGTACGTTGGCTTGAGGGAAGAAAACTCGAGCGTGCGGAGGCGGCTGCACTGGCCAAGGAAATGGAAGCGGATGAAACTCTGGCAAAGCAACTTTGGAGCGATCTCGATGTCCATCGTCAATTAGAAGCCGCCCAGAAACTAGAGGCAGATGATTTCACCTTTGTCGGCCGCATGATGGCCCGTTTCGAGGTCGAAAAGGCTCATCGGTTAGATTCAACTGCCGTGCCGCAGAGTGAATCAGTATTAAGTCCAGAGCCTCCGCTCGCGGATATGCAAACCCTGCCACGAGAGGCTCCACCCGTGGTCGGTATGCCAGAACAAAATCATCCGAACAAGGCGGAAGATGACTTGCGTATATCGGCAAGGCAGTCGAGCAAGCCGCGTACGAAGAAAACGACGATGCGGATATTAGTCTTGGCTGCCTGTTTTTTATTAATGGCATCGATGGTTTGGTTGGCCTACGAAACGGGGCGCAGAAACGGGCCGGCTTCGGTTGCAGGTAAGCAAGACGATGCGGCTACCGATAGTCCAAGAGCAGTTACCGGAAATGATGAGCTGCCTGTGTTGCCTGGTCTGCAATCTGCGGGTGACGGTTTAGTCAATCAAGGCAGCCCAGATGACAATGAGAATGTTTCGACGGAAGGCACTGTAGAAGCCCGCTCGGGAGCGGACCAAATCGCCAACAAGGAGCCTGCGCAATCGACCGAAACTTTGAACGAGCAGGCCGAGTTAACAGTCGCCCCGACCACGTTTGCGAAAATCATCGATTCTCAGGCTGCAACCTGGTCAAAACGTCCCAAGGAATGGCCACGGATCGGTGACCAGCAACTCGAACTGCAATCCGGCACCGCAACGTTTGAGTTGGACCAAGGCGGAGAGTTTACGGTCACGGGCCCCGCCAAGTTTTCGGTCGGTGAGCAGGGAGTCGATTTTCAAACCGGACAAGTGGCTTTTGTAATGCCGGATCTGGGCGACGAAAAATTTGTGGTGAACGCTCGAAATAACCAAATTCAACCCACGGGCGTAACGCGATTCAATTTGAATGTCGATGATCGCATCTCAGATCTAAAAGTTGAGCGCGGAGCGATTGAGGTGAATCCTTGGTTTGGGCGGATGGTAACCAAGCCGATGGAGCTGAATGCGAACAAGCAAAATCACTTGACCATCGAAGGGCATGATGGCGCGCAGCCAGCGGTGGCGCGGTTAATGGGAGAAAAGGACCAATATGAGGGCTGGATTAATTTTCAAGATCGTGTGTTGAAGTCTACGGATTCTGAATTGGTGGATGATTTGTTTCGTCGTGCCAAAAAGAGATACAGCGAATCGCCTCAGCAGTTGGGGCAAGAATGGAAAAACTTAACTGATCTTGCGACGGACCAGTTACCGCGAGGCCCCAATCGTCTGGGGAATCCGCCATTACAAAATCCACCCCAAATGGAACAGATGCGGAAGCAAATGCAAGAAATGATGGAGCAAATGCAGCAACGAGCACGGGAGGCGGCGCGGAACGGTGGCCAAGGTGGATTTAATTTCAGTTTCGATGGAAAAGATTTTCAATTTCAATCCGAAGGTGATTTCGAATCGATGGAAGAGCAATTGCTAGGCCCCTTTGCAGATCTGGCTGAGCGTTTGAAACGTGGGAAATGAACCACAGAGATTCCCCCAACATCGCGTTAGGGAACGAGATAGGCATTGGTAGGAAAAGGAGAATCGGTATGAAGTGGATCTTGACGTTTACCGTCACTTGCTTCGCCTTGGTGAATCAGGCACTGGCCCAAACCGACGACATGGTGATCAAGTTCGCCGATACGAATCCTCGGGT
>JAAEPL010000124.1 GCA_024232675.1 Planctomycetaceae bacterium | reverse complement strand
GGGGGAATGAACCACACCATTGAAAATGGCATTCGGGGACCCGCTGCCACAATCGAAGATTACTCTCTGCTACTAGGAGCCGTTGGCGAGATCAACCTAAACGAACCCCCCAGCAAGCGACCATCGGCAGATTGCGCTGATCGCGACAATGTGGCTTTAGTAGAACCGCTGGAGTGTTTGAAAAGGCTAAGGCGTGACCACCAAGAGTTTCTGTCGCGCGAGTTCATCTGCCACCACGGATGTCGGGCGATTTATTTCTCGCGAACGCTGAAAAATTTGCCACAGCGTATTTGCGATTTCTTGGGTTTGGGTACGAGCTTTGTCGGCATCGTAAGTGGGTTTTTCGTTTGCAATGTTGATGATACCGCCAGCATTGATCACAAAATCAGGTGCGTAAAGCACTCCTTGCTGGTGCAGCCTTGCCCCATCTTCATCATCCATCAATTGATTGTTGGCAGCGCCGGCCACGATGGCCGCACCTAGATTGGGGATGGAGACGGTATTCAAAATTCCACCCAAAGCGCAGGGTGCAAAAAGATCGGCTTCGGCGGTAGCGATTTCATCGGGTGGCAGTGCGATGGCCTTGAATTGATGACACGCTTCCTCGACGCGTGCGGCATTGACATCCGCCACGATCAGTTTGGCGCCGGCAGCGAATAATTGCTGACACAAGTCCATGCCCACGTGACCAAGTCCTTGGACGGCGATGACTCTATCTTTTACCACCTCCGAGTTGCAAGCTTCTTGTTGGTCAAGTCCTTGGTTCCAAGCAAGGGATGCGAGGATACCACAGTAGGTCCCATAAGCCGTCATGGGCGACGGGTCACCGCTTCCCCCATGTTCGATTGGCAGGCCGGATACATTCTCAGTCTCTTCTCTTACCGACAACATATCTTGGACACTGGTGCCTACGTCTTCCGCCGTGATGTAACGTCCCTCGAGGGAGTCGACAAAGCGGCCAAACGCTCGCATTAAAGCAGGCGTCTTTTCGGCATCTGGATTAGCGATCATGACGGCCTTTCCACCACCCATCCGCGTACCCGCGATCGCGTGCTTGTAACTCATGCCTTTGGAAAGCCGTAGCACATCCGTGACGGCTTCATTTCGATCAGAGTATTTCCAACGCCGACTGCCGCCGAGTGACGGACCGAGGGTCGTACTGTGGATAGCAATTAACGCTTGGAGGCCCGTTTCGGAATCTTCGCAAAAAACCACTTCTTCGTGGCCGTCATATTCTGGATGAGAGGCGAGAGATTCGGTGATGGACTGAATCGAGAAATGTTGCTTGATCAAAGGGATGCGTCCTTTGGTTATGAACCAGCCGAATATTGAATGCCCCATTATGGTATTTTTGTGTCGTTCGTTGAACTCCCGATTACAAGATTCCGGGGTGAAATTTTGAATTTACGGCTTACCAGAATTTCTCCAAACCCACCTTCAAAACGTCACTAAACTGATCCAGCTCAGTTTGCGAGATAGGGGTGGATAGTGCCGCCGTACAGGTGCGGAACATCATAAAACCATGGCGATAAAGGTGTTCAACCAATAACTTGGTCTTATGCCGCTCCTCCATGGTTTGCCAAGTTGAACGATAATCCGTCGGCGCGACCGCTTTGGGATGAATGCGAAACATGGATCCCGCACCTGTGACACTCGCCTTCACGCCTGTTTCAGCAATTAAATCGTTAATCATTTCACGAGCGGTTTGCCCGATTTGGTTGATCCGATCAATGGATACTTGGTCGTACATCGCCATCGCGACATGGCCCGCCGTCATCGTCACTGGGTTGGCCGAGAAGGTTCCTGACCAAGGAAATGGAATTTCCTTTTGCGCGGGATCAAGAACTGACATGAAACGGTCCAAACCCGCGAGTGCACCGACAGGAAAGCCACCTCCAATGATTTTTCCGAGTGTGGTTAGGTCAGGCTGCACATCGTACCACTCGGCAGCTCCCGCAAATCCCATTCTAAAGCTGATGACTTCATCAAAAATTAGTAAGACGTTATGCCGGGTTGTCCATTCACGAATGGCCTTAATGTATTCCGCATGAGCTGGGATCAGGCCGGCTCTTTGCGGTACCAAATCGATAAGGACACAAGCCAGTTCGGTGGCACTTTGATCCAATAGCTTGAGGGTGCGTTGGGTATCGTTAAACGGGAAAATCACTACGTCATTGAGAACATGAGCAGGCGTGCCACGAGCCACGGGAACCGAGTTTGGTTTCTCCAAGTCACCCCAGTTATGAGGTGCGGCATTCTGGCTGATTTCAGCAAAGTCGTAGGTGCCGTGATACGTTCCCTCGGCCTTGGCAATCCCAGAACGCCCTGTGATCGCGCGCGCTGCTTTGAGAGCGGCCATCACAGCCTCCGTTCCCGAGTTCATGAAACGAATTTTTTCAAACCCCGATACTCGCAGACAAAGCAAGCGTGCAAGTTCAAATTCCGATTGTGTCGCCATCGTGACAGCCGAACCTCTGCCGAGTTGCTCCGTGACAGCGGAAATGATTTGAGGGGTGGCATGCCCGTGAATCAAGGACCCCATATTATTAGCAAAGTCGACTCGTGTGATGCCGTCGATATCGGTTACGTGACAACCTTTGCCTGCTGCTAAATAATCAGGGTGAGGTTCTCGATAAATCGTGTTGCGACTGATTCCGCCTGGCATGATTTCGCGGGCAGAATCAAATAGATCACGACTCTTGGACGGATTTTCGTGTTCGCTCGTCATATGCCCTGCTGGTCAAGAGATGGGGTAAACGAACGTGTCAT
>JAAEPL010000123.1 GCA_024232675.1 Planctomycetaceae bacterium | reverse complement strand
CGATCGAAGCATTTGAGACCGCACTGCAGGTCAATCCTGATCGCTCAAATAATGATGCCGTCCGTTTATTGACGGCACGGGCTTGGTCCAATCAGGGAGAACAGAAAAAGGCTTTAGAAATCGCTAATTCGGTTTGGCAAACTTCGGCGAATCTCGATGCGGCGTACTGGTTGGCGGAGTTCGCTTATCGAGCCAAAGATTACCCCACAGCGGAAGAAAACTTCCTTCGTGTGATTGCCGCCGACCCAGCGCTGCCTGTGTTACCCGACGCGCTCTATGGTTTAGCTTGGACGCAATCCCAAACGGGAGAAACGGCAACAGCCGTCCAAACATTTGACCGACTGTTGAAGGAGCACCCCGACCATGCGCTCGCCAACGATGCACTGATCGGGCGTGGGCGGGTACGTCGCATGAATGGTGATAATCAAGGTGCTGTCGAAGATTTGGATCGCTACCTCGCCACGCAACCCAATTCCACCAACCGCTTCAACGCAACCTACGAACGAGCGTTGTGCCTGGTTCAGCTAAAAAAATGGGAGTCCGCAATTACGGCGTTAGAATCGCTTTCGAACGATCTTTCCACTAACCGCAGTTTAGCGGACGACGTACTTTTCGAATTAGCTTGGGCCTATCAGGAAAACGCACAGGCGGCGAAAGCGGTCAGCACATTCCAAAAAATTGCAGATGACTTTACTGACAGTCCCCATGCCGCAGAAGCCAATTACCATGTGGGGCAAGATCTTTACCGCCAAAAGCAATTCGATGAAGCCATCGTTAGATATGAGAAATCGCTGCAGGGAAAACACGACGACAAAGTCGGTGAACTGGCGACCTACAAGCTTGCTTGGTGCTTTTTCAAAAAGGAAGATTACCCAAAATCATTGGCAACGTTCCAACGCCAAACGACCGACTACCCTGAGGGCGAACTAAAGCCCGTGGGTCTATCCATGATCGCAGAGTCTCATTTTCAATTGGAACAGCACCCCCAAGCTGCCACCGCATTTAAGGTTGCCATCCCAGCGATCGAGGCCTCCAACGTGACCAATAACGTGCGGGTGTTAGCACCGATCCATGCGGCTCAGAGCGCGAATCAAATCAAAGATCACGCGTCGGCAATAGAATACGCTAACCTCGTGCTTTCCAATCACCCGGAATCGCCATTTATCGCAGATGCTTGGTATGAAATTGGAGTCGCCGAAAAAGGCATGGGAAACCCAGAAAAATCTTTACAAGCGTTCACTTCCGCCATGCAAAACTCATTGGGGAAGACAGGAGCGCGGGCGCGCTGCATGATCGGCGAAGCTTACTTTGAAGATCAAAAATTTGACGATGCCATCATGCAATTCAAACTAGTCATCAATGGCTATGGGGGACGTGATTCGGCAGCGGCGGTAAAACCCTGGCAGGCCTTCGCCGCCTATGAAGCAGCTAGGTGCTATTACGTCCAAGTCAGCGATACCCCTGACGTAGCGAAACGCAAGGACCTGATCACCAAGGCGAGAAATTTATTCCAACGTCTTATCGACGACTACCCCAACGAACCGTTAGCGACCGAGGCGCGAAAACAAATCCAAACACTGGATCAATTAAAATAGGCAGGCTTAAGTCACTCTGCTCAAATGGGAGCGACGATACCGCCACCCATGACTCACAAAACAGAACCGGGTTTTCAAATATAAGAAGACGATGTAAAGCCAGCACGAGCTTGGCCCTGAAACCTACCTAATAGGACAATCTATGGGACAGCGAATATCAAAATTAACGGTTGTCGTGCTTTTCATATGCATCGGTTTTTGCTGTCTCGTGGCGACCGGCACATACGCTCAAGACACACCGCCGCTGATCGAGGAAACGGGGCCTCAAACCCTTGCTGCCGCTTCTGCTGAGCAGTCCGTCTCAACCTCCCCCACTCCCTCCCAAGGCCTGAACCTTTTTGATTTGTTACGCCGTGGCGGTTGGTTCATGGTCCCCTTGGGGCTGCTTTCAATTTTGGTAGTTGCCTTGACGGTGGAGAGATTCCTGGCGCTTCGAGAAGCTAAGATACTACCCCGCGGCCTGGTGAAAGAACTGGGTGCGCTTGGTCGTCAGGAAGCCGCTTTCGATCCTCGCGAGGCATTTCGAGTTTGCCAGTCGTTTCCCTCTTCGGCCTCTCGCGTCCTCCGCGTCATGCTGTTGAAGGCAGGACGCCCACAGGCCGAGGTTGAATATGCCGTATCGGAAGCCGCGGAGCGGGAAGCCACCCGATTACAGGCAACCGTATCGTGGTTAACTCTAGCAGCTGCCGTCGCTCCGCTGATCGGATTACTGGGGACGGTTTGGGGGATGATTCAAGCGTTTTACGATACTACCCAGTTGGTCGCAGGGCAAAACAAGGCGGAAGTCCTGGCGCAAGGAATCTACACTGCATTGGTGACGACCCTGAGTGGTTTAATTATCGCCATTCCTTCCGCAGTACTGGCACACTATTTCGATAATCGAATCGTAGGATGGTTTCATAAAATCGAGGAACTGGCCATCAGCCTAACTCCCATGATGGAACAATTCGAAGGCAAAGTCCGGGTCACCGCCAACGATGAAAACTGGTCTTCTCAAGAAGCACCGGCGGATAAAAAAGACGGCACTGCAACGCGTGACATTGGCCCATCCCCCAACCCAAGGTAGATCCCATGGCGGTGCAACCAAAAAAACACGCGATTGGCTCTCTCAGCGTCACGCCGCTGATTGACGTGGTCTTCCTGCTGTTGATTTTCTTCCTCGTCTCGACACGGTTTGCTGAAGAGGAGCGATCGATTGAAATTGAATTACCGGCAGCCTCTCAATCTCTTCCGCTGACGAGTGAGCCTCGCGAGATGTTTATCAATATCGATAAACAGGGGCAGTTTTTTGTGGAGGGAAAATTCCAACATCCGGAACAGGTCGAAGCACTATTGCGGCAAGCCGTTGCCAACAACCCGCTAACGCAAACCGTCGTCATTCGAGCCGATAAATCAACGGACTGGCAATTCGTTTTAACCGCGTTCGATCTTTGCAAAAAAGTGGGTATCCAAAACTACACTGCCATGACGGACGATCCCTAACATACGCCACACCGAACTTGGGTTACCCATTCCCGAACGCTCAAAAGCTCTCACCATCATGTCCAGCCGCCAACAAAACGTTCGCACCTACTCCCCCGTAGAGGTTAAACGTTTTGATGATCAGTTCTGGCCAATCTTGATGGCACTATGCATTACCTCGGCAATTCTGGCGGCCACCCTCGTTACGCTGCTATCGGGTTTTTGGATGTGGCTTAGCTTGCTGGTCTTACCAGCCGCTGTCATGGGAATGCTTATCACCTTGCTGCTAACCGGAAATAAACGTCTCCGTCGCTCCTTCCAGTTAGCCATCATTCTAAGCTTGGCCGGTCATTGCATTTTCGTGATTTACGCTAAACAAACCCGCATCTTCACCAGCGGCCTCCCCGTCAAAGAACCGGTCACCCGGCAAATCCAACCTACTCGCTCCATTCGGGTGGCCCAAACGATTCCAATCCAACCCTGGTTAAAAGAAAACAAAGTTCCTCAACCGGATACCCCAGAAGCAATCTCCGAAAAGGCGCAGCCCACCTCAACCCCAACCGTGCAGCGAAGCCAAAACTCTCCTCAGGCGATCGTAACTCCTGACAACAACTCCGCTTTGCAGCGACGCACGACCCAAAACAGCGTTGCTCATTTGGGAGCTAACCGCTCTGCACGCAAACGCCGAACGCGAGATGAGCCCATCAGGTCGGATGAAAAAGCGAGCAAGGTCCCTAACACACCCGGGCAACGGACAACAAACCCCACGGCATTGCAGCCCGAAACTACGCGACTGATGCGAAATGAGCCACCTTTGCCATCGGCCGCCAAGAAAACAAAATCTGCCGCGGCCACGAGACTCAATTCAGAAATACCAAAAACAGAACGCCAAAAAAGCCAAACCACGGATTGGAAAATAAAACAAAATCAGCGTTACCGACGCAAAACCGAAACAACGCGAATGGACACGTCCAGCCAACCGATTCGGATGCAAAATCCGCGGACCTCGGCAGCCGCACCGACCGTGAGTGAATCCGCTGCAAACTTGCCCGCTCGTGATTTCAAAAGAAAGGCCACCGCAACAGCGCCGAACATCAACAAAACGCGACCCCAGCAAGAAACAGATACAGGCTTGCCCCCAGCACTTGCCAGAAAAGAGCAAACACGGTCCCAAGCAGAAGTCTCGGTAACCAACCAAGCTAACGTTTCGCGCATGTCGCGTTCGCCGCAACCCAATCCCCAACCTCTTGGTGACGCAACGATCGAAAAAGCGAGCCCGACGGCAAGGCCTGCAAGAGAATCGGGATTATCAACGATTGACCCGCAACCGGTGGCCTTGAAGCGAGCAACCAACGGCATTGCCGGAGTCGGACAAACGCCGAATACAGATCGAGCCCCACAATCCCGAATGAGCTCCGGCATTACGGCCTCCGATGCATTGAAACGCCGTCAGGAGACCAGTCAAGATAACGACCCGAACTCCCTCAGCCTGCGACAAAAATCTAGTGTGCCGCGTGTCTCCGGCGCCACCGAAATCCCCCGCTCCGTGAATCGACCGGACACGATCCCAATTGCCAGTCGCAACGCCATGGAAAAACCCGCAGAATGGACTGCCAATTCAAGTGCTGCGTTGAGCCAGGCTAACGCCACCGCGAAACGTGGAAAAAGTTCATTGGCGAAAGGATCCGGCAGCATCGACAGGGGTCCCACTAAAATTGTCAGCAAAATGGAAGCGCAGCGTGTCTCGGGCGGCGGGCGGCCAAAAATCCAGCTTCGTCACGCAGACTCCGTAGCGCAAAATAACGCCAAGTCGGGAGCCGAAAATCCCGAGCTCATGGCAGAGCAACCTGTACCGATTCCTAAAGACCAAGCGAGCCAAAAGGTACTGGACGCACCGAGCCTACCCAATCTAGATGCGAACGAAAAAAATGTTGTGCGGTCTCGATCATCAGAATCGAAGCAGACAATGGCCAGTACCGAATCCCTTAAGTTGTCACGAGAACCATCGACGACACAATCCTCCAGCCAAAAAATGGAGCGGGCCAATAATCAGCAAGCATCCCCAGATCGGGTAAATCCGACCTTGCAGGGGCGGGGCGAGGCGATTCGCCAAGACATCCGAGATTCCATGAAAGAATCGGGAGTGGAGCTCCCCGAAACTGAAACCGAAATCGCTCGAATCAATAGCCCTGCGACAGAGAATTTGACACTCGATTCAGCACGTTCCAATCCAACCGAAGTTACCGCCAAGGCGGCCCGGAATACGGCTGCTCAAGCCACTGACAGAATGACCAGCGAGCACTCACAACTGCCACTCATCAATGAAACAGAATCCCTGAAGCCTACCGAGACACGTTCGCCGATCACAGAGCGACCATCCGTTTCCAACCGAAAAGACGCCCGTCAAACCACCGCTCAGAAACGGGAACAGCCTGTTGTTATTGCCGAAGAACGACCAACGTTTCTTGCTGAAAATAAAGGCAGCGGCAGCGAAGGAGCACTTTGGAGCGAAAAGTCTGCCGGCAGTGAACTCAAAAGAAAGTCACAAACCTCGTTAGCTTTAGAAATCACCAATGATTTAACCAACACCGAAGGACTGGGAGAACAATGGGAACCAGACGTTGGTTTGGATTCCAGGCGGGCATCGAAAAACAGCCCCGACATTCGCCCCAATGCTGACACTCGATTTCGCCGAAACACGATGGGCAGCGCCCCCACGATTGACGCCGCGCCTGTCGTCGGCAAAGAAGCATTTCGTTCTCGCGGCGAACCAGCAGATTCCAGATCGGCTCCCCAAACGGAGGAATCCATTGAACTAGGACTGGCCTACTTGATCCGCCAGCAATTGCAGGATGGAAGTTGGACGTTACATGGAGTTCCACAAGACGATTCCGGAAAAGGCTTACTTCTATCTAGCGATACGGCGGCTACCGGACTCGCCATACTTGCTTTTCAGGGAGCAGGTTTCAATCACAAAGAATTTAAGTACGCGAGCCAAATGCAGTCGGCGATCGACTGGTTGGTTGAAAATCAGAAAGAGTCTGGCGAGCTGTACATCGAAACCAACCCCTATTCTGATAATGTTTGCCGGTTTTACAGTCATGGGATTGCTGCCTTGGCTCTTTGCGAGGCCTATGGCATGACGCAAGACAGCAACCTCCGCATGCCCGCGCAAAAAGCACTGGATTACATCACAGCTACACAAAATAAGAAACTCGGTGGTTGGCGATATCGAAGCCAAAGTGAGTCCGACACCTCTGTGACCGGCTGGATGATGATGGCCATGCAAAGCGGACGATTGGCCGGGCTTAGTACGGATGCGGATACCTGGAATGGCATTAAACGCTGGCTCCGATTAGCCCAAACCCCCGATCAAAATTTCTTGTTTCGCTACAACCCTTACGCATTGGATAAGCCCACAACACGCCACGGCCGGCAAGCAACTCCCTGCATGACATCCGTCGGCTTGCTCATGAACATGTACATCGGTTGGAGTAGACAAGACCCACGTTTCAAACAGGGGGCCGAGTACCTTTTGAAAAACTTGCCTAACGACTCAACGATCTCTCAAAGAGACACCTATTATTGGTATTACGCGACCCAAATCATGCGTCACATTGGCGGCGAGGCATGGGAGCGATGGCACCGAGCACTGCATCCCATGTTGGTACGATCTCAGATCCAAAACGGAGAAATGGCAGGCAGCTGGGATCCCTTGAATCCAATACCAGATCGCTGGGGAGCCCAAGCGGGACGGCTTTATGTAACTACGATGAATTTACTTTCTCTGGAAGTAGATTATCGTTTACTTCCACTTTATGACGAAACAGAACAACAGGAATGACGAGAAAAAAACAAAACCCAACGCCGGGTGACGGTTTCGTTAAAATAAACGCGAGCTTTGAAAACTAGAGGCCTCCAGCGGTTTCCAGGCCAAGTAACTTACCGGTTCGCTCCTCAGAAGGATTACCATGCCAGTCATCAGCACCTCCAACAATCACAACATCTGTTTTCTTTCATTTGAGGAAACAAAAATTGTAGAACAGACAACTGTCGACGCCATCGGTGAACAATTGAAAAGTATCGCTGAGTCAACAGACGAGAAAAAAATCATCTTCGATTTACTGGGAGTCGAATCGATGACCTCCATGGTTTTAGGGCAATTTGTCAAATTCCGATCCACCGTAGGCAAGCGGGGGATTGAGGTGGCGTTTTGCAATGTTTCGCCTGAAATCACTGAGTTGTTGAAAATCTCGAGACTGGACGCACTCTTCAAAATCTTTGAAAATCGGGAAATGGCGATGTACGGATTTGAGTAAACCCGAGTCCGTTTGAGCATAAAACAAGTGATTTACATGAGCCGAGGCGATTGCTTCGGTTTTTTTGTTGCGCAATAAACCAACAATCCGGTCTCTCCGGTATATCGGCAACTCGATTTGGCGTCGCCCGATTACAATATATTTCCATCAAAAGAACAGCTGCTCTACGGCAACCAATCCGCTCCAACCTATTTTTTCTTGATATCCAAAATGGCTCGGTCGACCTGCATCTCCAACATACGACTGCTTATAAGCTTCCTTTTGGTAGTGCAATTCTTCGTGGTATCTTCCGCAACGCAGGCTCAGGGCAAACAAAAAAGGAAACCGGGGCCGGCCCTCGTGAAGGTTGATCAGGTGACATTGAAACCGAGAGCAACCCGCCAGTCTTTCGTTGGCTCGCTCGAACCTGTCCGCCGAGCCGTGATTGGCAGTGCCGTGGAAGAGCGCGTCGAAGAGGTCATGGTTCGTGAAGGCGATTTGGTCGTTGGTGGTGATGCCCGACCAACCGTTCTCGTGCAACTACATCGCCAAGCCATCGAAATTGAGTTGGAGGCGGCCCAAATAGAACTCGATTTGAGATCGGCCGCGATGGCGGAGTTAAAAGCAACTATCCCAACCCAAATCGAAGCGGCGGAGGCCGAACTGGCACGCTTGGAAGCACAATTGGAGTACACCAAACAGGTTTACCAAAGAGTGCAAGGCCTCGGCAGCAGCATGTCGGAGCAGGAAGTCGAAGAGAGTGTTTCGCTGTTTAACGCCGCCACTCAATCCTACAACGCTGCCAAAGCGGAACTGGCAAGATTGACCGCAACGCGAGAGGTACGATTGCTGATTGCGACTCGAAACCTAGAACGCCAGAAAGCAGAATTAAAACGAACCGAGGATCTATTGTCCCGATATACCGTGCTGGCTCCGTTCGAGGGATATGTCACTCGCAAAATGGTGGAACGCGGCAACTGGGTCACCAAGGGCACTCCGCTTGTCGAAATCATACAACTTGATCCCATTGAACTTAGGATTGAAGTGCCGCAAGAATATTCAGTTAGCCTGCAACAGTCCTTCGATTCTGCGGGAGGCGATGAACCTCCACTCCAAGCTGAGATTCGAATCGACTCACTCCAAGAAACGCTTCAGGGGACCGTGACTCGAATTATTCCTGATGCCGATCCCGTGACGCGGACCGTTCCTGTGATTATTCGCATTCCCAATGCCCCACGCCGTACTGGCCCGAACCAGAGCCACCTATTGAAGCCCGGCATGTTGGCGCGGGCTGAGCTTGATATAGGAAAAGGTCAACCGGTTTTGATGGCACCCAAAGACGCCTTGGTTTTGAACCAAGGTTCCGCTTCGATTTACCTCGTCAAACAAATAGATGGTGTCAAAAAAGCAAAACAGATCGCCGTGAAAACGGGTCGCTCCAATGGCAATTGGATCGAAATCACCGGAGACGTCAATGAAAACGATGAGATCGTCGTGCAAGGCAACGAACGCCTCAGGGATGGACAAGCGATTAAAGTATTGGAAAACATGAGCGTTCCCAACAACCGTCCCTAAACTCCTGAGGCATCGGCTTTGGTTCGCATCGCGCGTCTAGCACTGCCAACCCAGTCTCCACCGCTCCCGCAAAACGCATCCTAAATTCGAATTCCATGCAATCCAAATCATTCATCCTCGAAAACCCGGTCAAGGTCGCCGTAGGCGTAATCCTCGTGGTGATGTTTGGACTCATCGCAGCATTTCAAATGCCGATGCAACTGTCGCCGGAGGTGGAGCGACCGGTCATTTCTATTCGCACGAATTGGCGTGGAGCCAGCCCCCAAGAAATCGAAAAGGAGATCGTCAACGAACAAGAGGAGCAGTTGAAAAGCGTGGCCGGCGTCGTTCGCATGACGTCGGAATCTTCGGACTCGCGGGCCGAGGTCGAATTGGAGTTCGCCGTCGGTACCGACATGAAAGAAGCTCTGTTGACGGTCAACAGCGCCCTGCAACAGGTTCGCGATTACCCGATGGACGCCGACCGTCCCCGCATCTCGACCTCTTCTAACAGCGACCGCTCAATCGCCTGGTTCATCCTTAGTGCGGCACCACCCTCCCTACAGCAACTCGACGATTTTGTCCTCCAGTATCCAGCTCTGCGAGACGAAATAGAGCACGTCAGGGTGGCGTATGACAGCAGTCCTGGTCTATCCGCATTTCGCTTAAGAGAGTTTGTCGATTCCCATCCCGAGGCGATCGAATTGCTGCCCGCCGAAATCGATGTCACTCAAATGCGTAAGTTCGCAGAAGACGTCATCGAAGCCTCATTCGAAAGAGTGTCCGGAGTTGGTAATGCCGACGTACGCGGTGGGCAGGAACGCGAATTGCAAGTCCGCGTTGACCCCGCTCGTTTAGCCGCTCGAGGGCTGACCATTGGCGATGTCACGCAGGTATTGCGACAGGAGAATCAAGATGTATCAGCTGGCGATTTCTGGGAAGGTAAACGCCGCTATGTGGTACGCACATTAGGCCAGTACGAAACCGAAGAAGAAGTCGCCAACCAGATCATTCGCAACGCGGACGGCAATCCCATCTACATTCGAGATGTTGCTGAAGTCTCGATTGGATTTAAGAAACCGACCGGCTTTGTTCGCCGCTATGGCGTCTCCAATATTTCGATAAGCATCTCGAGAGAGGTGGGTTCGAACGTCTTTGACGTGATGCAAGGATTGCAACGAGAACAAACAAGGCTCAATGAAACGGTCCTGAAGAACAAGGGTTTGATGCTAACCCAAGTTTATGACGAAACCTTGTACATCGACTCTGCCATCAGCTTAGTCAACCAGAACATCGTTTTAGGGAGTGCTCTGACCGTCATCATCCTGATGTTATTTCTCCATATGGGGGGCCGCACGTTAACCTTTGTACCCCTGCTGGCGGGGTCGGCGATCGCGGCCGTTTGGGTGTCGCCTTGGTTCTTTATTTTAACCTTGTTGCTGATCCTGATAGCCGGTTTTTGGTTTGCCCGCGGCACCTTGGTCGTCGCCATGGCGATACCGATCAGTATCATAGGTACATTTCTGTTACTCAAAGGAATGGACCGAACCTTAAACGTCATCAGTTTGGCAGGTTTGGCGTTTGCGGTCGGGATGTTAGTCGACAATGCCGTCGTGGTTCTAGAAAACATCTACCGCTATTACCAACAGGGGTACAGTCCACGGGAATCCGCTCGACGAGGAGTCCAGGAGGTCTGGGGCGCGGTTCTGGCATCGACATTAACAACGCTGTTTGTTTTCTTGCCTGTGATTTTTCTGCGCGGCGAGGCAGGGCAGCTATTCGCAGACATTGCCTTAGCAATCAGTTCCGCGGTCGGCCTTTCCTTGCTCGTCAGTGTGCTTGTAATTCCAACGGCGGCATCACGCATCCTGAGTCGGCGAAAGACCGAGCAATCGCAAACCGGCTTGGCAATCCGCATCCAAAAAATCGCGCGCGGACTGTCCGACCGAATTATCCACTGGAATGCTTGGATCCAAAGAGGATTGGGGCGGCGGCTCGTGGTTGCTTTTGGTCTGATCGCACTGGCAATTGGCTTGGCATGGTGGCTCAAACCTGAAATTGAATATTTACCTTCGGGAAATCGCAATCTCGT
>JAAEPL010000122.1 GCA_024232675.1 Planctomycetaceae bacterium | reverse complement strand
TGGCAGTCATGTAATTTCCTCGGGAGTTGAATGCTCTCAAGAGTTTAGCAAATTGACCGCCAGAAAATCGCCAGAAAGGCTCTAAAAATTCAAGACAAAAGCCCTACCGAGAGTGTGGCATAACGCCGCCTTACCCCCGGCCTTTTCGGACGGCATCACCAACTGAAGCCTCAGTCACCACCGTTGTCCCCAAACTAACAATTCGGGGAGGTTCAGGAGGGCCCTATTTCTTGCCGGAACGAGGTCGCATTCGGCCCGAGGCGGCTGTTTGGGAAGGTTTAGGTGCTGCTAGGACTGCCGACACTACGCCGAGGCCGCAGCGCCTGATCGCAGTCCTTCGATCCAAGGATCTAGGTCTTCAAACATTGCACCTGGGTTGCCTTCGAAGACCTTGCCTACGAGTAAGTCGGTGAGATTCTCAGCGTATTGGGGATGTTCTTTCATGAAGCTGCCAAAACTGAAGTCCTTGTTGTAGAACGTCATCACCAATTTTCGCAGCCAGTGAGTACCGGCATCGAATTCATAGGTCCAACTACCCAGTTGTTCAGCTGAAAGATCGTTGCGGCGAAGTCCGTCGCATATCGCATTGGATGCCATGTCGGCCGACTTCAATGCCAGGTAGACGCCGGTCGAATAGATCGGATCGATAAAACCGTAGGCATCCCCCACCAAAACCCATCCGTCGCCCGAATGTTCTTTAGTGATGTATGAGAACTCTTTGGCGACTTGGTATTTACCTTCCTGTGTCGAGTCTCGAACTCGTCTTTTCAGGCCGGGGCAATTCTCCATCTCTTGCTTGAAGGCATCTTCAGGCTTGCAGCCTCTTTTCAACAGGAAGTCGTTATCACCAACTAAACCGACGCTGACCCAATCGTTGGATAAGGGGATGTACCAAAACCAAGCGTCTTTCGTTTTCGTACTTAAGATGCAGGTAACTTCCGGATTCTTACCCCCAGCCCGTTCGGCACCTCGGAAGTAGGTCCAGATGGCTGCCTTCTTGAGATCGGGGTTGATCTCCTTGAGGCCCATTCGACCTGCCAAGAAGGACGATTGCCCGGTGGCGTCGACCACCACGCGAGTCTTCATCGTGCGGTCGTCTCCCTTTTTGTCTTTCACAATGACCGAGTGTCGTCCATTTTTGTTGAACTGGACATCCATCACACGCGTCTCATCAAGACAACTGGCCCCTTTGCGTGCTGCCGTGTCGTAAAGCATTTGATCGAACTTGATTCGCTCTACGTGCCAGGAGTTCGCCGACTCCTGATCGTCATGTTCGGCGAAGATGAACGGTCGGGATTCCTTGTCTTCCGCGCTAACGAACTGAACGCCATGCTTGCGAACAAATCCCATTTTCTGGAACTCTTCTTGAATCCCCAGTTTCTCAAAGACCCAAAATGTCTCCGGCATCAGAGACTCACCGACTTTTTCGACCGGCATTTTCTCCCGCTCTACCAAAGCCGTACGGAAACCTCTCGCGGCCACCATCGCAGCGGTTGTGCAACCACCGGGCCCAGCTCCAATTACGACGCAGTCATAGTTTTCATTTTTCATGATGAGATTCCAAAAATCTGGAGCCGCTGTGGGTGAATTCGTTTTCTGGTCGGCATGACTTCCCGGCACTTAAACGGCTGTTTTCTAGTGTCGTCTGGTTCTCCCGACTGGTCAGAACCGATAATGTTTTGCTCGGATAACAGTTCCGGCCTGGATGTGTGCGATATCACAGCCACAGCACACGTTCTTATATTTCGTCGATTCTGTCCAATTTTAGCCAGCTTGAAGGCGGGAAAAACCGCAAACTGTTGGTTTGAGCTTCCAATCACGATTTTTTTTCGGAAAATAGAGCAACGGCAGCGGTAACATCTAGAATTGTTCAGAAATGAGCACCCCAAACCGCCCTTTTCCACCTCTGTAACCGTTTTTGGGTCATTGGGACTGGGTACCCCAACCTCCGGTGCCTCGCCTGTTTCAAGAAACAGGTGATCCTAATACTTCGCGGTCCTTTGAACATCTTGGTCCATTTGCAGAATTGAAATGTCAAAATCGTCATCGATTGAAATTATTACCAATCCCCTCTCTGTGGCTCGTATCACGACTCGTGTCTCCGCTAAAATGTGGCGGCAATTCATCGTTGTCGGACTGGCGTTTACGTTCTTCACGCCGTCGGCTGGCGCTGCCCTAGGTGGGTTCGCACCCGCAGCCCCGCAGGAAGAATCGCAAGAGTCTGCCTCGCCATCGAGCGAGGAACTGGAATCACAGTTTTTTACTGATGTGAAACAAAGAACGCGTGCGGGCTTGCGGTCGGGCGAGGGCTATTACAGCGCAGACGGCAACAAGATGGTTTTTCAAAGTGAGAGATCTGCCGACAACCCCTTCTACCAAATTTATCTGATGGATTTTGAATTAGGAGATGTGGATCGCATCTCCCCTGGAATCGGCAAAACGACTTGTGCCTGGATCCACCCCAATGATGAATTAGTCATGTTCGCCTCGACCCACGGTGATCCGCGCTCGGTTGATTTGCAAAACGCCAAACTGAAACAGCGAGCGGAAGGCAAGGAACCGAGATACAGCTGGGATTACGATGAGAATTACGAAATCTACAGCTATAACTTGAAGACCAAAGAGTACCAGCAATTGACCGACGCGGTGGGCTATGACGCGGAAGGCTCCTATTCCCCTGACGGTTCGAAGATTTGTTTTGCATCGAATCGTCGCGCCTATGCCGAAGGAGCACTCACGGACCGTGAGAAATCGTTGGTCGAGGCGTACGGCGCGCAAACCGTAATGGATCTTTATTTGATGGATTCCGATGGGTCTAATGTCGTCCGTATAACCGACGAGGATGGTTATGACGGCGGTCCCTTCTTTTCGGCTGATGGGAAAAAGATCTGTTGGCGACGTTTTGTGCCGGGCCCCCCGGGAGAAAATTACGCCGAGATTTGGACGATGAATCTGGACGGCAGTGACAAACGGTGTCTGACGGATCTAAAAGCCGTTTCCTTTGCTCCCTATTTTCATCCATCCGGGGAGTACTTGTTGTTCATGTCAGATTTCGAAGGCTTTTTTGAAATTTACATGATCCCCACCTCGCGAAAAGCGAAGCCCATACGAGTCACTCACACCAACTCATTCAACGGGTTTCCCGTTTTCTCGACAGATGGCAAGTCATTTTCTTGGACTTCCAGTCGAGCCGACCGCAGGTCGCAGGTTTTCACAGCCGATTGGGATCATGAAGCGTCGATGAAGGCGATCGGCAAGGCGCCGACTCTGGATGAGGATTCCTCAAATAATGTTTCCGAAGCCCAGCAACGTGGGGCGGGAGCAGGGACGGCGACGTCGGAAAAGTTTGTTCCTGAAGATGTCCTCCGTCACGTCGATTATCTTTGTCGACCGGAACTGGGTGGGCGTATGACGGGTTCGTTAGGCGAACGTAAAGCGACGGCCTACGTGGCCGCTTACCTTGACAGTTTGGGGTTTGAGCCCGCAGGTGATCTGAATTCGCAAACAGGCGAACGCAGCTGGTTCCAAGAATTTGACTTCCCCTCGGGTGCAAAGTTAGGGGATGACAATTCCCTCTCGATAACGAATATCAAATCATCGGCTGTCCCTCTGAATGAAGACTGGCGACCGCTGACGTTCAGCGAGAACGGGACGGTCGAAGGTCCCTTGGTATTTGCCGGGTATGGGATGAAAGCACCGAAAACGGATGACCTGGAAGAGTATGATTCCTACGTTCATCTCCCGGTCGAAGGGAAATGGGTCATGGTATTCCGGTACATGCCAGAGGATGTGCCTGTTTCTTGGCGGACGCAGCGTGCATTACAGAGTCAGTTGCGTGTCAAAGCCGCTACCATTCGCGACTTGGGTGGTCTGGGAATGATTATCGTTAGCGGCCCCAAATCGAATACGAAACAAGAGGTGATTCCATTATCTCGCGATGCTGCCCTGGGGAAAATTTCGATACCGGTCATCAGCATTTCTGATGACATTGCTGGGCAACTTATGAAATCCGCTGGCCAAGATTTGGGCTGGTGGCAAAACCAGTTGGACAACGGGGACCTTAAGATTGGTTTTGAGTTTCCCGATGTGCGAATCAAAGCGAACGTCGACGTGGAGCAGATTCGCGGTCGCGGTCGCAACGTGATTGGACGGTTGCAGTTTGAGCAACAGCCGACTGATCAATGCGTTGTCGTGGGAGCACACATTGATCATCTGGGCACCGGGGTTGCTGGTTCCATGGCCCGCGATGATGAAAAGGGGCAAATCCATCGCGGAGCTGACGATAACGCATCGGGCGTCGCTGCGATGTTGGAAGTCGCTCAATTTATGTCCGCCCAAAAACGCTCCGGCAAAATCACCGCAGGACGTGATCTTGTGATCGCCGGTTGGTCTGGGGAAGAATTGGGTCTGCATGGTTCGAATCACTTTGTGGACGCATGGATGAAATCTTATGGCAAAGATGTCCCGGTCGACGGTGGAACCTCGCGACCTTCTCTGCAAGACCGAGTCGTGGCTTATCTCAACATGGACATGGTGGGAAGGTTTGATGGCAAGCTGGTTTTGCAAGGCTTGGGTTCGTCTGATTGGTGGGAATCGGAAATTGAAAAACGCAACCTCGTTGTCGGACTGAACTTGCAAACGCAAAAAGATACCAACCTACCGACCGACGCCAGCGAGTTTTATCAAGCCGGTGTTCCCATCTTGGCGGCCTTTACCGGTTCCCACAAAGATTATCACACACCGCGTGATACTCCGGACAAGTTGAATTACGACAAGGCTGCCGAAATTGCCAAGTTGATGGGGCTTATCACCAGATCGCTAGTGGTCGGTGAAGAGACGCCGGTTTATCAGGTGCA
>JAAEPL010000121.1 GCA_024232675.1 Planctomycetaceae bacterium | reverse complement strand
GTCGTCATAGGTCCTTATTAGTAAGAATTGTTTTGATTTCTCGTTTCGAGGGAGGATATTGATGTCGCAACGTTTGTTTGGTTTTGTGGCGGTCGCTTTATTTGCGTTTTCGCCAATTTCAACCAACGCGGACAACTGCGGCTGTGGACAAGTAGTTAGTCCTTGCGGGAGCCCCTGTGCATCCGCGGCAGCCGATCCGTGTGGTGGAGGATGTAATGGTGGCGGTGGAATGGTTGATGGCAGCGGTTGCTGTGGCTCAACGATTCAATACCAAACGCGTACCGTTTACAGCAATGAGATGGCTACGGAAATGAGAACCGTAACCCGTACAAAGTATCGCAATGAAGAGCGAACTAGAGAGTACACGGTTTATAACCGCGTACCTGTGACCGAGGAAAAGACACGTACTTACACAGTTAACGTGCCTACAACCCAGACGCGTACTGAGCAGTACACTGTCTGTGTTCCTTACACTGAGCAAGTTTCCCAAGACTACACGGTTTGTGTTCCTGTCACCACGCAGCAAACTCAGACTTACAGCGTGCAAGTTCCTTACACGGAGCAAATGACTCAGGACTACGTCGTCAACGTGCCTCACAACGAGCAAGTTGAACAGACTTACATGGTCAACGTTCCTGTCACGGAGCAAGTTGAGCAGTCCTACACGGTTTGCGTTCCTTACACCGAACAAATGACCAACACCTACATGGTTAACGTTCCTGTGACTGAGCAAGTTGAGCAATCCTACACGGTTTGCGTCCCTTACACCGAAGAGATGACCCAAGACTACACCGTCATGGTTCCTCACAATCGTGAAGTAGAGGAAACTTACACTGTCATGGTTCCCGTGACGGAAGCACGCACGGCAACACGCATGCGTTGCGAAGCTTACCAAGAAACCATCAACCGCACGGTTTGCCGTGACGCTGGTAGCTGGCAAGAGCAGACTCGCACCGTAAACAGCAATGGCTGCAACAATGGTTGCGGAAATGGCTGCAACAACGGTTGCGGAAACGGCTGCAACAACGGTTGTGGTGGCTGCTGTACCCAGCAGATCACCTGCCGCGTGTGGGTTCCCAACGTGGTTCAAGAGCAAGTTCCTTGCACTGTGACCCGTTATCGTCAGGTTCCCGAAGAGTACACCTACAACTGCACTGTCAACAAGCCAGAGCAACGTACACGTACTCGCACCGTTTGCGAAATGAAACCTGAGCAACGCACGCGTACTTGCAACATCACCAAGTACCGTAACGAAGACCGTACTCGTATGGTTAACGTTTGCCGTATGACTCAAGAAGAGCGTACTCGCACCTGCAATGTCACCAAGTACCGCAACGAGACCCGCACACGCATGGTCAACGTTTGCAAGATGACACAGGAAGAGCGGACTCGCATGGTTAACGTTTGCAAAATGGTTCCTGAGACTCGCACTCGTACCTACAACGTCTGCAAGTTCCGCACCGAAGAACGCACTCGTACCGTTCCTGTAACGACTTACACGAACGAAACTCGTCAACGCATGGTTAACGTTTGCAAAACCCGCAACGAAACCCGCGAACGTCAAGTTAACTTCTGCGTTATGGTTCCCGAAACCAAGACCGATACTTACAACGTCACCACTTACACCTGCGAACCTGAAGTAAAGACTCAAACCTACACCGTTTGCGTACCTTACCAAGTCGAAGAGCAAGTGCCGGTAACCGTCTGCCGACGTGTTGCTAAGACCGTTGAAGTTCCTGTCTGCGTACCCAACAACAACTGCTGTGGCAACACCGCAGGCAATGGCTGTAACGGCTGTGATTCTGGTTGTGGTTCGTCATGCGGAAACGGCTGCATGGTTTCCTCGGGTTGCGGTGGACGTCGCGGATGCCGCATGTTCCGTCGTCGTAGCTGCTGCAACTAATTAGTTGCGGTGTCTCGCAGAGGACAATAGTTATAAAAATAAACGACGCGTCACGCCTGTGACGCGTCGTTTTTTTATGCCTTAGCACAGCAGCAGCCGTTAGCGAAAGGAAGACAGGTTGACTGAGAAAGGGTGGAAAACGCCCGGAAACCCGCTAGTTATCAATAATCAACGAAGCCTGCCATCATTCATCGATTTTTGACTTTACGTTTTCCCAACAACTCGATATATTTTTGGCTTCGAAGACGCGCACCCCTAGCTCAATTGGATAGAGCATCGGTCTACGGAACCGAAGGTTAGAGGTTCGAATCCTCTGGGGTGTACTCTGCTGGCCCTGTTTCCCGCAAACCACGGGAAACAGGGCTTTTTCTTTGCCTGAGTTTCGCTCGTTTTCCCCTAGTTTGCCCTCCCTGCTGCCCAGGCCATCGTCCAAAGTTCGATTGAATAGGTCGTCGGTTTCGCGTAAGGCATGTTTCTGCATGACGATTTCGGAATTGCCCACGACCGACAAGCCTCGAATGCTGGATTACGCACTTATCAAGTAAAGCCAAGATTGATTTAAGCACGTGCCAATTGTTAGGCGAGAATCGCCGTGTAATCAGGTTTGGTTTAGTGCCTACTTGGCAAAAAGTTCAATCGTAACTGAGGGGTAGGTTCAACGCGGTCGGTTAATCGATTTCTACATAGCGATGTCTGCATCCAAAAACATGTCGTTGATCTATGGTGAAATATCCACTCGCGTTTGCGGTGAGGATGCTGCTCTTGTAAACACAGATCGAGGTTGCATGTCTCACTTCATCGAATGGAGGGAGGGTTTTCGACAGATGTTCGGAGGATGCATGCCGTGGGATGGGCTGATAGTGATTCAGCGGGTTCGGCCAGACCAAACTAAATTTTGATGACGATATCTTTACGATAGAGTAGCCATGCCAAAATCCAAATAAGCATGGTGAAAGTTAATGCCTGGACGCATGACCCGGTGTAGTACCCGAACCAAGGCTGGAAGATATTGCCATAAGCCCATTCGTAAAGGCCAACCCCATTCAGTCTTACCAGTGAAATGGACTTAGCAATCAGCGCTGCTGCGACATAACAGAAAAGCGGATTCTTTCCGAAGGCTTCGAAAACGATAGACCATCCGCGCCATTTCTTGTAATCCAAAACATAAATCAATGCGCTGAGGCTGAATGTCGCCAGTCCTCCCGTCACCAAAACATAAGAACTGCTCCAAATCGGCTTGTTGATGGGGCAACCAAGATAATTCAAGGCGATGCCTAGGAGCGTGGTAAACAACGCGAAAGGCAGCACAGCCTTGATCTTATCCAGCACCAATTCTGGTCGTTGTATCGTTAAACCAACCCAATACCCCAATAAAACAGTGACCACCGTAGGTATCGTGCTCAACAAGCCTTCTGGATCGAATGGCATTCCGTAGCCATGGTACACGTGACCTGCACCCACTAACCAAAGGTCCAGTTTTCGCACGGCGTTTGCTTCGAGTGTCAACGGACTTTCGCCACCAAATACCATTAACAACCCAAAGTAACCTATCAGCAGCAAGCTCCCTGCAAGGGGCAACCATTTCTTCGGGCAGTGCATGATTATTAGCGCTGCCAATCCATAGGCGAGTGCGATGCGTTGCAGCACTCCGTAGACACGTAATTCGGCGAAGTTACGATCGTAGAATGGGAACCAGTTAAGAACGATTCCGATTGCAAAAATCAAAAATGTCCGGCGTAAGACCTTTATGTACCAAGGACCGTGATTCAACGATCTATCGAACTTGGTAAAGGAAAATGCCATTGCGCATCCAACGATGTATACAAAGAATGGAAAGACCAAGTCGGTGGGAGTTAGGCCATTCCATTTTGCATGAAGTAGCGGTGCGTAAACATGATTCCAAGAACCAGGAGTGTTTACTACGATCATAAAAAAGATCGTCATGCCCCGAAAAATATCGAGTGCAAAAAGTCGGTTGGATTGTGCTTGCGGTTCGAGCATCACCGGTTTCTCGGGGCGTGAATTTTCCGTTCCGGTGATCATTGGAAACCGGAAAGAGATGCGTAGTCCTAATCTAATACGAGAGGTTTATCGTACATCATGAGAGCCGCGATGTATGCCGAACTGTGTATTTGTTGCAACGCACGCCGTTGGATGTGCCTCGCCTAATCTTCCTTACAAATTCCTCGAATATCGCCAGCCATGTGGGAATCAAGGTGCTCATAAGTTATTCAAAGATGATGGGGTAACGCTTACTTGGGGAGGCATGCTTAGGCGGAGGGAGCGATTATCGCCACCGAGTTTGGCGGGATGCTTAAAAGCTGAGTATTGACCGCTTTAAGAGACAGCCAGAACCAAATTTGTTAAAGTTCGCAAAGGGGGAAAGGATAACCATTAACCGAGATAGGGACTATTAAAATGACGCGACGATGTGTGCTAATGATGTTGGTGGCTGTGTTGGCTGGCTGCTCAGGGGATTCTAAAACGAAATCGACGGCGGATTCAGAGGGGGCTGAGAAATCTTCAGAAGTTAATCCACCTGCTGGGAAGATGAAGGATAAGGTGCCGGCGAGTTCCGGTCAGTTGGAGAGTGAAAAAACTTCACAGGTTAACAAATCCACGGATAAAGCTGTTGCCCAACAAAGTAACGATCGCGAAGAGGATACGGCAAAGTTTAGGCAGGTTTCCCGTGGCATCCAGACGCACCATCGCGTGCTTAAAAAATTTCCCATGGCAACTGTAGGAACAGGTCAGATCAATAAAGATTTGAGTTGGCGTGTGTTGGTACTTCCTTACCTCGAATTAAATGATGAGTATAAGAAATTCGATCTTACGCAGGCTTGGGATTCGAGTGCGAATAAGCCGCTGATCGATACGATTGCTCAGGAAGCGTTCGAGTTGGGAAACGGGAACCTGATTTGCGCTATTGAGTGTGATGAGCAACCGCAGACATTCAGCCAAATACAAGATGGTAATTCTTATACGATCGCCTTGCTGGAAACCCCTGATGTGAAGGGCAAGCAATGGACTTCGCCTGCCGACTTGAAAATAGCCGATGGTGTAAAGCTGATTAAATCGCTGCCGAAAGGGGAGTATTTATTGGCCGGTTTTTATGACGGTTCAGTGCAAAAAATATACTCAACAGAGGGCAAAGATATTAAAGACGAGCAAATAGCGGCCCTCTTCAACCCACGCGATGGTTTGCCGATCAATTGGGATGATTTTTTGGAATCCAAATAGCTGTGCGTTTTCCGACGGCTTGAAGGGCGACCTTCGGGCCGGTTTTGATTTTTCCGCTTGAGTTTGTCGGATCGCCTTGAAGTGCTTGAGAGAAGGTGACTTTGCAGAGCTACTTTCCTTTAGATGGGACCATGAGCTGGAGACGCCAGTTGTTGTCGTCAGCCCGTCAGTGTTTCCATAAAGCCACATGAGCCCCCACAAAACCGTTTTAATCGGGTTTTCTTGATAGGCTGCCTGTTTCCTGTCCGCCATGTTGGTCAATCGAAAGTGCCACTGGTATTTTGGGGTCCCACAAAGCTTTCGGCGTGCTTTTGAATTAAGATGGTAAGATACGTGGAGCCTTGCCGCAGCAGGTGCCCCGACAATTGCTAAGCTACTAGTTTGCGTGCCATGAATTTTCGTTTCCTAGAGAGATTGAACGGAGCTCTTTTCCAAGTCAAGGAGCTTTTTAAGTCCATCCATTGGTGGTTGTTTCGTAAACCGCTGGGGGCCCTCAAGAACCTCATTGATCCGAATAAGCGATATTTGGGCCGCAGGAAGCCAGGTAGGAAACGAGGAAGTCGAAAAGCGAGTGGAGTCTCGAAAGTTCGCTCGGCGGTCACAGATACGGCACGCTACTGGTTGGGATTCTTCGTTCTGCTTTTTGCTTTTCCCTTCAAATTCTTAAGACAACTTTTTTTGAAGGGTGGACGGGAAGCGATTTTGTGTTTGCCAGCCTGCCTTGCGATCGTGTTTGTGACGTTCGTTGGCGTGCGTGTTGTGGGGCAAAATGCTGAGATCAAGAATACCTATCGGCGTGGATTAAGTAAGGCATTGTTAGCAGGAGATTTTGAAAAAGGATTGGCTTTTGGCCAACGTCTGGTCTCATGGCCTGGGGAGAAAAAACGCTCTGATCAAATGGAATGGACCATTTGTCTGTTGCAGACGGGAGCGATAGGTTTGGCGTTTGAAAACCTGAACCAATTGGCCCCCAATGATGGAATGGGTTACCCAACAGCACACAGACTAAAAGCAAGTTTTTTGCGGCAACAATTGAATAGCGTTACCGATCGTGAGATTTTGGAACAAATGTTCTTTCATCTTAATCGCGCCGATGAACAAGAGTCGGATACCGTACGCTTAAACTACGCGTATTATTTTTTGAATACAGATCAATCGCAAAAAGCGGTTCCCTATTTGAAAAAGGCAGCGGTAGCAAATCCGTTACTGTACAGTCAGTTGGCTAACATCTATCGAGCCAACAATAATTTTGCTTCGTTTCAAGAAGTGGTTAGGCAAGCATCGGCGACTATCCCGCTCCTGATAAAACAGGATCCGAATAATATACAGGCCCGAGTAGAGTACGCCAAATTACTCGTTGAACTCGAACGAAAAGATGAAGCGTTGCAGGTGTTGGAGGATGGGTGGGCGTTGGATAAACAACCCGTCATGGGACGGGCCATCGCTGATTTCTGTCTTATGTTGCACGATCAAAGCAGCGATTTTGATGAACAGATTTCTCACATCAAGAGATCCTGGGATTTTGATGACGGTTACTTTGAAGCCTATCAACGTTTGATCCGGCATTTTGAAAAAGCAAGACCAGACAATGCTTATCAGATCGCCAAAATTCTTGACACCTTACGGCCTCGTACCGAAGGCCCAAACGTCAATGCGATGAGCCTTTTTGCAATGGGAAACTTGAGTTACCTACAAGGAAGTCAGGCGGATTATCAATCCTATTTGGAAAGAGCGTTTGCAATCGACCCCGAGTTTTCTATCGTGGCTAACAACCTTGCCTGGATGCTGGCTCATAACGAACAGCAGTTAGATCTGGACAAAGCCTATCGCCTTATTAACGAATTAGTGGAAAAGTATCCGAGCAATCCACGCTTCCGAGATACCTTCGGAACTGTATTATTAAAGCAAGGTAAGTACGAGGAAGCGCTCACGCAATTCGAGATGATTTTGCCCCGTATGCCCGACAAAGGACCGGTGCATGCGAAGTTGGCGGATATTTACCAGCGAATGGACAAGCCAAAATTGTCAGCGATTCATCTTCAGAAATCGGAACAGTACTCAAAAGCGCAGGAAAATTAAACTGCCTTTGATTTCTTAGAATGCTCTGCCGTACTGTTGTGACGCTGCCGCAGGCAACGATCGTTTGAAGC
>JAAEPL010000120.1 GCA_024232675.1 Planctomycetaceae bacterium | reverse complement strand
GCCATTCCTTGCCTCGGTGGCGATACGACTCGAATCGGATAAACCGCCAGAATTCGAGGTGAGAAATAAGGAACTTGTCCAGTTAACGACCCCGTAGATGTGACAGATTAACCCAGAACGGAAATAGGCAGCAGTTTTTGGCGAATATTCCTTGAGTTATGGCGGCTTGCCAACTTAAACTGTTCACGCACAGACATGTACCAATTTTTGGAGCTTGAGAGATGATTCGGATTAACACTTGTTGTTTGGTAATTGCCGTAATGTTGGCTTGTTACCAGCCAGCGACTGCCCAAGACCAGTCCTTGGCGGACTTGTTGCAGAAAATGCCAGCCGGGGCGAACGCCGTATTGGTCGCTGATTTGGAAAAAATCAGCCAGTCAGAAGTTGCCCAAAAGAACGGATGGCTCAGTACCGGCAACGGAGCCATGCAATCAGGTTTCGGCTTTCTACCGCGCAACGCCACTCAAGTCGCCATGGCCAGCCGGATGGACTATCAAAATTTTGCCGCCAGCTGGACCAGCGGAATAATTTCCCTACCCAAAATGCCGACTCTGGATAGAGTAGCCAAAGTGACCAACGGGCATGTGGATAGCCTCGCCGGCCAGCAGATCGTTGTGACAGGTAGCGATCTTATCGTTTTCAGTATCGGAAATGATTTGGCTTCGTTTACTCCCGCCAGTCGACAAGAACTGGCACCTTGGCTGACCGCACTTAAACAAAACAAGACAGCCGGCATCAGCGATTTCCTCAGCTCCGCAGTTCAGAATCGCGACGCAGCCACTCTGCTGGTCGCCATGGACATGAATTACGTTGTCAGTAAATCCCGTGTCCTGCAACGTGCGAAAAATTCCAGCATGTTGAGTTCGAGCGGAATCGATGCTGACAAATTCGCGACGGCGGTCTCCTCCCTGCAGGGTGTAACGATTGGTGTCAGTTTCATTGACGCTGCTTATGGCAACTTGGCAATTTCATTTGGAGAGAATGTTGAGTTCATCAAACCGGTTGCGAAACAATTGGTACTCGAAGTACTGAAACAACACGGAGCCCAAATCTCCGAGGTTGAGAACTGGACCGCACAGGTAAACGGAAAGACAATCAATTTCTCTGGCAAGCTTTCCAGCAAGGGTTTACGACGGATACTTAGCCTATTCGAATCGCCGGAGCCTCATGTTTCGACCAACGAAACGAGCACTAAACCATCCGCCGCCGACAGCACCAAAACTTACTTTGATGCCGTTTCCTCCCTTTTGGATGAATTACAAAAAGATATTGGTGCGGGTGGTCAAAACAGCTACCAAGTCTCACGCTGGTTCCGATCTTACGCGAATAAGATCGACAATCTCTCGATGAACGGTGTCGATGCAAGCGTGCTGAATTTCGGCGCGAAAGTATCGCAGACTTTCCGCTCCATTGCCAACTCGGCAACTTCCACCCGAGATTCCGTGCAGGTTAAGAATTCGGACTTGATGGCTTACGGCAATGGCTCGCCCGCGTATCGTTATCGTCGCTCGGGATACGGCTATGGACCTTATCGATATGGGTACGGCTATGTTACTCCGTGGAACTGGGGTTACGGTTACGGACCTGGTTACGGCTGGGGTGTAGGCGGAAATCGGGTTGCAGATGGACGCAATGCCAACAACCAACAGGTAAACGCTGAAAAGCAGAACATCCAGCTTCGCGCCCGCACCGGTGCTGCCGAATCGGCTCAGCAAGCCATGACGGAAATCATCGAGGCACGGCAAGAGTTATTGCGACAGCTCACTGAAAGGTATCCTAATAAGTTCTAAGCTTATTAAACCATCCAAAGTAAAAGGCGTCTCGTTTTTCGAGACGCCTTTTTTTGTAAGTGAAGGGCACAAAATTGCTGGATAGCGAAACGCCACTTCAACACTGAAGTGCCATTAAAGCGGCAAAGCTTTATGAGACTTCGAACACCTCAAAGTCTTTCCGATATTCACGCGACATCCTGTCAGCGGCTGATGAGTTATCAATCACGGTTTCCATTTCCGGATCCATGAGGATTTGATTACCCAAAACAACTTCGGCTCGTCCGTTACCGCCAGCCTCATTGGCCTTGAGGTGTTGCAACATTCGTTTGACCGAGTCTTGGAATAGCGGTGATTCACTATTTAATTCTGTCGGAATGTCCTCAATGGGTAACGCCACACCCAATTGATGGGAGACACCCCCGGTATGACAGAGAGCGCTAGATAAATGTCCCTCTTCGATCGGCGCGTTCAGCAGGCTTGCATCTTGTGCCTCGACGGCTTGAAGGAAATTCTGGTAGTGATTCCCTCCACCCTGCCATTTTTTAATTACGTTATTTTCATTATCGAACGCCGTAGCCCCGGTGTAACTCGGAATTACAACGTAGCCATTTTCACATTGCACAATGACGCCGATTCGTGAACCACGGAAGTTATCCATATTCTTTCCCCACCCCTTCGCCTGAAACTCCTTTGCTTTGGGTAAGCCGCGTGTTTCGAAAATCAGAGGAGCGGGTTGGTAATCATGAATCACGGTTTGGGTGTTGGGAGTATCCCCTGCGTCCGTGTAACCCAGTCGCCCACCAATACTAAGCACGCGAGGAGAAACGGTTTGATAACCGAGAAACCACCGAGCAATATCCATTTGGTGAATACCTTGGTTTCCCATATCTCCGTTACCGGTGTTGAAATCCCAGTGCCAGTCATAATGCAAACTTGGCCGATATAGGGATCGTTTCTCGGCAGGCCCACACCACAAATCGTAATTCACTGAACCGGGAATACTAAGCGGCTTTTTGAGCTTACCAATGCTTTTGCGTGGCTTATAGCAAGTACCTACGGCATATTTAATATCGCCGAGTTGACCGTCACGCACGTACTTCACGGCCTCTTGCAACGAGGGACTTGAACGGCTTTGGGTCCCACACTGTACCACGCGTCCATGTTTCTTGGCCGCGTTCACCAACTGCCGACCTTCCCAAACATTATGCGACACAGGTTTTTCGCAGTAGACGTCCTTACCCGCTTCGGTTGCCTTAATACCAATCAGAGAATGGGTATGGTTTGGCGTCGCAATAGAGACCACATCAATATCTTTTTGCTCCAATAACTTTCGAAAGTCGACGAAGCGTTTTACATCCAAGTCCTTGGAACGGTTATTGAGCAAGCTTTCGTCACAATCGCATACCGCAACCAGTTGATCCTTCAGGCCCCGCATGTGATCTTGACCGCGTCCATTAAGCCCGATCACCGCTGCGCGTATCTGCTCATTGCTGCCACGAATTCTCGCATAAGAAAGCGCCGGAGCAGCCATCGCAGTGACGGACGCTAAAGCACCCGATTTCAATATGGTACGTCTCGTATATTTCACCTCAAACTCCAATACCTATTAAGTCCAGCTTGTTAATTGTTCTGCACCTCAAAACGAAATAGCCTGATAAATCTCATTATGGCAAATATCAATGCTTTTTGCCAAAGTTTCCTGCTGCACGCTTAAAGCGACCTCGCCCGCTCTCGCGGAAACGTCTTTCCACTCGGATTTCCTAGACACCAAGGCCCTTGTCGTGCTGCCGCTGCATGCAATCCTGCGAGATCATCACGACGAAATTTCTGGCGTATCTGAAGGCTCAGGCCCTTTGCCAGAGGCAAAGAAAATCAACCCTAAAACGCCGCTGCCTACGACAACACAAAGCGTGGTAAAGGCCATTCCGAAACCTCCATTCCCCTCAGCCAACCAACCCGTTATCCACGGACATAATACGCCCGATGCAGAAAAGAAGGTCACAATCACGCCAGTAGCGACGCCTGTTCTACTCGGAAACAAATCCGCGCATATCGAATAATAAGGACTGTTAGGAGCCATCGAGAATCCAATCGCTAACGAGATAAAGATGACCGACCAGGTAATACTGGTGACAAAAATCACGGGGACGAAAAAGGCGACCGCTATCAGTTGGCAAATCCATATCAAATGCACTCGAGCAAGACGCGTCCGCCCAGTCTTTTGCATTAAAGAATCTGATAGCCAACCAAAGATCGGCATCAGCACCAAAGCAACACCCCATGGCAGTGTGCTGTAATAACCGACCGTATCGAGCTTCATGTCCCAAGACTGTTCGAGATAACCAGGCAACCAAGTCAAACCAAAGAACAAAACCCAGCCAAAGCCAAAAAAGGACCAGGCAGTTGCCAAGAGGGTAGGGTTCAACATGACCGCACGAACGGACATAACCGGCTTGGTATCCTTTGCTTCCCGTGCCTTTTCAGCGGTAGGTTGCCGGTAGAAAACAACGAAAAAGACAGCCAACAAGATACCCACGCAGCCCAGCGCGATGAATGAGCCTCGCCATCCCAGACTGGTGATCAATGGAGGCAACACGAAACCTCCCAGCAATAAGGCCAACGGCACTCCAATTAGAGACAGAGACAGCGCCCTCCCCAACTCGGAAGGCCGCATCCAATCTACCAAAGCCCGATTCATAGCTGGAAAATTTGGCCCCTCCCCAATCCCCAAAAGCACACGCAAGACGAGAAAAACCCAAAAAGCTTCGACCATTCCCTGCAGTATCATGAGGACAGACCAGCCAAAAATGGAAAGTCCCCAAACAAGCTTGACGCCAAACCGATCTAATAAAAAACCTGACAATCCATTGATACACAAAGTGCCGATCGCAAAAGCCGACATGAGCATGCCGAACTCCCCGTCACCTATTCCAAAGTCCGCTTTAATCGGTTTGATCCCGAACGAAATAATGACTCGGTCTAAATAATTGACCAACACGAGTAAAAAACAAAACACGACCACAACAAAACGGAAACCATCGCTTTGCAGGGAAGACTGACCAGAGGCTTTTTCAATCATGGGAAATTAATGACGGGAAAGTTAAATTTGGTGGCCAAAAGATTAAGTTTTCGCAACCGAAATCATCGCCCACTAGCCAATTTTTGGGAACCATACTAGATAAAGTAGGCAACGCGAGAAGCCCCTTGCTCACTCCCCAAAATAGGCGACGTATGAAGTGCCTGTTTTCTCATCAATTCGTATTACGACGGGCATCACTTCTAAGCCTCCATCCCTCGGGAGCGGGAAAAATCAGCATTTCACGGAAAATTCATTTACGGCAGCCTTTTTGACTTTGCACCTCCACCTATTCCATCGTTGTTCTTAAACGGCTTGTGCTTACCTAAGCAAGGCTTAAAAACCTGCCCATCGTGAAAGGGCAACGAGCGTTCTAATCCCATCTCATAATTCAGCGTTAACGGTTGCTTCGATATGGTTCGCGCACACTTCGGCTTGGTTTAGAATTGGTCTCGCTGTCTCAATTTCCCTAAACCTTTTACCGCAGTGGCTCCCATGAAAGTCTCTATCAACGGTAACCCGGATTCAGCAGAAGCCATCGTCGATCTTTTTGCAGGCGAAACATTCCTGGCTGAGAGCGGCGCGATGACGCGCATGAGCCCGAGTGTTCAAATCAAGCCTCGCATGACCGGTGGTATTCTCAGTTCACTGGGTCGAAAATTTCTCGGAGGTGAATCCTTCGTGATGGCGGAGTACACTGCCAAACAGCCTGGAGAGGTGGGAATTGCCAACACGACTCCTGGCACCATCATTCATCGTGAACTCAAAAATGAGAGCCTCACATTATCGGCAGGCGCTTTCCTGGCTTGTAGCACAGGCGTTCAATTAAAAACACGCTCTCATGGTTTTCGCCAAATTTTTTCCGGGTCAGGTGCCTTCGTCCTCGATTGCTCCGGTACCGGCGATCTCATTCTTGGAGCTTTCGGCTCCATTATTGAAAAACAGATTGAGGGCAATTTCACCGTCGATACAGGCCACGTTTTTGCGTGGGAACCTACGCTAGATTACAAGATTCGCGGCATGGGAAATCTCAAGTCGACGCTGCTGTCCGGCGAGGGCCTAGTGATGGATTTTTCGGGGCGTGGCAAGATTTGGGTTCAAACCCGTAATATCAATGGCTTTTCGCATTGGTTAGTTCCTTTTTGCAGAGGTTGATCATGCAAATTTCAATAAAAGAGACCGGCTTGTTCGGTCATATTGATGTGACGCTTAATCCGGGCGAACCCTTTGTCTCCGAGGCAGGTGCCTTGTTTAAGATGAGTGGCAACACCCGACTAGATACATCCACCCGCCAACGCAAGCGTGGGGGTGGTATTCTTGCAGCAGCAAAGCGTGTGTTGGCAAGAACCAGTTTCTTTCTTACTGAGTATGGTTCGAAAGACGGTAATGCCGTCACATTTTCGTTAGCTCCTTTGATGCCGGGCGACTGTGCGCAGATTGACCTTGATGGTTCCTGCCGGTGGTATTGCACCGGTGGTAGCTGGCTAGGGTGCGGCGGCAACGTAGCGATTGATACGGAATTTGCTGGCTTCAAAAAAGGCCTTGTTGGCGGCGAAGGCATGTTCTACGTCATTTGCTCTGGCGTCGGCCCCGCTTTGGTTTCGGCTTTTGGCAAAATCCACAAAATTGAGGTGGACGGTGAATACAACGTCGACAGTGGACATGTCGTGGCTTATCAGGATTCACTGACGGTCGATGTGGCAGTCGCTACGGGGGCCGGTCTTGGCGGGTTCGTCAGCTCTTCTTTAGTGGGAGAAGGGTTCGTCATGAAATTTAAAGGACGGGGAACAGTTTACACGCAGTCCCATTCCCCTAGTCGACTGGGCTCAACCGTTGGACCTAAACTTCCTGAACGGAATTAATCTCGCTATGAAATACACAATTGAACATGGTCCAAGTTTCGCTCTTTTGGAAATGGACCTCGAGCCGAACGAAAAAATCATGGCTGATGGCGGCGTCATGACGTGGATGTCAAACCTGACAACTGCGACCAACATGACCGGTGGTATTATGTCAGGAATAAAACGGGCCATTGGTGGAGAGTCCATGTTCCTGAACACCTACACGGCCGGTGCACAAGGCGGTTCTATTGGAATCGCTCCTGGCGATCCTGGGATGATTGTTAAATACCCTCTTAATGGCGATCTTTATCTTCAAAAAGGTGCTTTCCTCTGCTGCCAAGAGGGCGTACAAACTGACCTCAAGTTTCAGGGCCTGCGAGGCTTCTTCAATGTTGGTCTATTAAGCCTGCGACTAACGGGACAGGGGGATGTCTTTTTCGGTGCCTATGGCGATGTCGAAGAAATTGATGTCGATGGCGATATCATTGTCGACAATGGCCACGTCGTCGCTTGGGAACCCAGCCTGCAATACGAATTGAGTTACCGACGAGGCGTCCGCAATTTCCTTTTTGCGGAAGGCATGATGTTGCGGTTCTTTGGCACTGGAAAAATCTTTGTGCAAAGCCGGAACCCCTTGGCCATGGCAGACTTCATGTACCCGTTCCGACCCGTCAAATCTGACAACAATTGAAATCGCTTTTAGAAAAACGGAAGGGATCCGCACGCATCGCGTTTTTTGTGGCAACTACATTTGATAGTCAGGGCAAGGCCCAAACAACTTTTGAGCTCGAAGATTTAACGGTCAACGATCGCGAAAGTGAGACTTTTCAACTGCACGTCTTCAAACCGTGAGCTCGATACCAGGCAGGGTGCTACATTTTCGCCCATCCATTTTCGCCCATCGTTAGACACTCAAAGCGGCCCGGTGTATCCCCTCACAACTTGTCCTCTATCTCAAGTACTCCATCACCACTCCTCCTCTATGATTCGCATCGGTCTCGGTCGAATTAATGCACCCTTACTTATGATTCTCCTTGGCAACGCAACACGTCTAAACATTCGGACAAATCGATGGCAAAACTCAATGACCCAATGACCTTCATGCATGGACCCCGCATGAAAAACCGCTTCATGCTGGCCCCCATGACCAATTGCCAGAGCAGGGAAGATGGCTGTCTATCCGACGAAGAATTCCACTGGTTAACGATGCGTGCGCAAGGGGGATTTGGTCTCACCATGACTTGCGCGGCGCACGTTCAGGAAATCGGAAAGGGCTTTCCAGGACAGTTGGGAATCTTTTCCGACACACACATTCCTGGATTGAGTAAGCTGGCGAAGGGTATTGAAGACAAAGGCAGCCTATCCGTCATCCAATTACACCACGCGGGCATGCGTTCCCCTGAAGACCTGATCGGAGAGAAGCCCGTTTGCGCCTCGGATAATTCAGAAACTGGAGCTAGAGCACTAACCCATGCCGAGGTAATGCTACTTATCGAGGATTTTATTGAGGCTGCCGAACGCGCTGAAAAAGCGGGATTTGATGGCGTGGAATTACATGGAGCTCACGGATACATCATCACACAATTCTTGAGTCCGGAGATTAACAAACGGACCGATGAATTCGGTGGCAGTTTAGAGAATCGGACACGGATCTTATTCGAAATGATCAAAGGCATCCGTTTACGATGCGGCAAAGATTTCATCCTCGGCGTAAGAATCTCTCCCGAACGATTTGGTTTGCAACTGGACGAAATGATCGCATTGGCCAACCGTCTACTTGGCGAACAAAACATTGATTTTCTCGATGTTTCACTTTGGGATGTATTCAAGGAACCTGAGCAAACTGCCTATCAAGGGCGCACGCTGATGTCATATTTCACCGAACTAGAACGAGGCCAAACTCGATTAGGTGTTGCTGGAAAGATACATACTCCGGCCGATGCGCGACGTGTGATGGACGCAGACATTGACTGGATCATGCTGGGAAAGGCTGGCATCCTGCATCATGACTATCCAAATCGCTACCTCCAAGACGAGAATTTTCAGCCGGTACAAACGCCCGTTTCCCGTGCTTATCTAGCGTCACAAGGTTTGTCAGAAAAGTTCATTAACTACATGAAACGTTGGCCTGACTTTGTAAGTGAGGCAACCTCTTAACGCAATTTACCAACCGCTCGTCGTCGCGGGGGCCCGGAATTACCCTCGACCTCCCCGCAATTATTTTTTGTCAGGCATGGGCGGTGCATCGAACTCCTCACGCAAACGAGAAAACTCCGTTTCCAAAGATTTTCTGATGGGTGCGTAATCTGGATCGTCATGCACGCTGTTCATCTCCGCAGGATCTTCCTTTAAGTCGAAGAGATTCCACTCATCAGTGACAGGAAAATAAATCAACTTGTAACGATCGGTACGCACTCCAAAATGCTGGGGTACTGCGTGCTCTCCCAACTCATAGTACGCATAGTACAAAGAATCTCGCCAATTCGGGCCCTTGTCGTGCAATAACGGCACCAATGATTGACCTTGCACTTCGTCGGGTACCGCCAAACCGGCGGCTTCCATGAATGTTGGTGCGTAGTCGATATTTTGTATCAACTGCGTCGGTTGCAAGCCCGGTTTCACGACGCCCGGCCAGCGAATTACAAACGGCATTCGAAACGACTCCTCGAACATCCATCGCTTGTCGTACCAACCATGCTCTCCCAAATAAAATCCTTGGTCGGACGAATAGATGACGATCGTATCATCCGCCAAATTGTGCTGATCCAAATAACTCAATAAGCGTCCAACACTTTCGTCCACCGCTTTGACTGTGCTTAAATAATTCCGCATATACCTTCGGTACTTCCACCGCACGACATCGGCATCTTGGAGCTTTCCGGCGGAAAAGTCCTCTAAAAACGATTTGTTTTTTGGCCCGTAGTAGGCGTCCCATACCTTTCGCTGAGCAGGCGTCATTCGTCTGTATTCGGGTGTCCCATACCGATCGGGGGCGGGCAGCGTCACATCTCCTCGCTCGTCTTTCCGAACCTTGGCGTCATAGGCCCAGTCGAAATGGCGGTCAATTTCCATTTCATTGGTGGCAAGCGTTTTGCTGCGATTGGCATAATCATCGAATAGGGTTGCCGGCTCAGGAATTTCAATTTCATCAAACACCCCGAGGTGTCGCAGTGCCGGAGAAAATGTGCGGTGCGGTGCTTTATGTTGGCACATTAAAAAGAAAGGTTTGGCTTTATCGCGTCGCTCCAACCATGCAATCGCTTTGTCTGTTGTAAGATCGGTGGCATAACCTTCAAATCGCTTCGTCTGACCGTCCATTTGCTGAAAGACTGGATTGTAGTAATTGCCTTGGCCGGGGAGGATTTCCCAGTAATTAAAACCCACGGGTTGCGATTTCAAATGCCATTTGCCAATTATCGCTGTGTCATAGCCATCAGCCTGCAATGCTTTGGCAACCGTCCATTGGCTTTGGTCCAATCCTTTACTGGTATTTCGCATAAAGCCATTTTTGTGACTGTGCTTTCCGGTCAAGATCGTGGCACGAGAAGGACCACAAATCGAATTCGCACAAAACGAATTGAGAAACACAGCGCCTTCTTTCGCAATCCGATCGATATGGGGAGTCGGCGCAATTCCCGCTAACGGGCCACCGTAACAAGATATTGATTTGATGGCGTGATCATCGGAGAAGATGAATAAGATGTTGGGCTGGTCGTTGGCGGCGGTGGAAGTCGCCATCCTTCCAACTATTACCAGAAACACGAACACGGCTAGGCAGAACTTTAAAATCGAATCCACTCGGGTTGGCAACGTGCTGACTCCATGAAATGCAAGATAAAAATAGCGTGACGCTCTGATTGTATCTTGAGGATCCGGGATAATGCAAACATCACGTGCCCAGCATTTTCGCATTATTCCGCTGTAACAACCTCCTCGTCCGTTTTCGTAGCAGCCTCCGGCAGCAATAACAGGGAACCGACCAAAAAACCCACCGCGCCGAGCAAGGTAAATGCATTAGAAAACGCCAAACGAATCGGAGCATCAACGGAAGAAATATTCACAGCTAAAATTCCTGAAACCAAAAACCCAATGCAGCCAAGTAGGTTTACGAACACGACCCACCATGAAAGGTTACCAGGTTGCCAACGCCAGTAGGCGTGGCAAGTCTCAGCGAACGCCAGCAAGCCTGACAACAAAAAAAGAATCGACCCCGACATGTTGGGCACCCAGATCCAGACGTCCTCAGCGATCCAATTCAGGTCGGTCCTCATCCCGTTGAAGGTACAGACATTAAAAAGCAGAGTTCCCATAAACTGCAAAAAACAACTCCACCAACCCAAATCACCAATACGACAACCGAAAATCTCCCGCACCTCAAACTCCGTGCTGGAAATCGGGTAGGGAGGGGTAGTGATCGCTTGGTAAAACTGTAGGAAGCCAGCGAGCGTAAAGGGCAGCGACCCTAGAAAAAAAACCACGTCAGGCGATCCGTCTTCGAAAACCGAAGTGACCGCCCCCAAGGTCATGGCACTACCAACGATGAAGAACAGGGAACCGATGGCAAACAATGCACCGATCCACCAGTTCAAATCGTTAAACAGAAGCCAACACTCCCGAAACGCTTTGCGGATTCTTCCGAGTAAAAGCGTTTCGGGTGCTGGCAATCGTTTACGATGATGTCGCGAACTCCAGATCTTCAGCGAGCCATCGTCTAAACGATGCACTCTCCGTGTCACGAACGGCGGTGGCCCTTGACTTTCCAAGCATTGGTTTTGCGGAATGTTTTTTTGGTTCACCACAATTTATTCGCGAGCAGACCCTTCACGTTAAGCAACCAATTAGTGATTGAAACCTGTGGCCTCTTTAGGACTCATAGAATTAGTGATGGGATGTTTTTGAAAATAATCCAATGCTTCCAAAATATCTCCCAGCAAAAGATTACCGAGGTCACGACTGACACCATGCCGTACGAGAATCCGTTGGATTACAACGTCTTGTTGGTTGGTCGGTAGGGTATAAGCCGGAACTTGCCAGCCGCGGGATCGGAGACGATCCGCTAAGTCATACAGCGTAAATCCTGGATCAACACCGGGTTTTATTTTCCAGCAAAGCGCTGGAATCCCTTGATCACTTGCCCCGTCAAAAATCACATCAAACATTTCGATTTTGGCGATTTGCTTGGCTAAAAACTGCGCTGTTTCATAACAACCTTGGTGAATTTTACGATAACCTTCACGACCCAAGCGTAGAAAGTTGTAGTACTGACAAACAACTTGCCCACCTGGACGAGAAAAGTTGAGCGCGATGTCCCGCATGTTACCGCCAAGATAATTGACCCAAAAAACCAAGTCCTCAGGCAGGTCATCGGAGTTTCGCCACATGATCCAACCCACTCCAAGGGGTGCCAAACCAAATTTGTGCCCTGAGGCATTAATGGATCGCACACGTGGTAGTCGAAAATCCCAAACTAGATCCGGAGCGCAAAACGGGGCCAGAAAACCACCACTGGCACCATCAACGTGAATGGGAATATCCCAGCCTGAATCTTTCTCCAATTGATCCAGCGCCTCGGCCACATCCTTGACCGGTTCAAATTGACAAGTGAACGTGACCCCTAGCGTGGGCACCACACCGATCGTATTTTCGTCGCAACGCTTGAGGACTTCCTCTGGGGTCATCAGCAATCGCCCCTCTTCCATGGGAATCTCACGAAGTTCGATATCCCAATAACGGGCAAACTTGTGCCAACAAACCTGGACCGGCCCTGTGATCAGGTTTGGCTTTTCAGTCGATTTCCCGGCAGCCTTACGACTGGCTTCCCAGCGACGTTTCATCGCCATTCCACCCAACATAACCGCTTCACTGGAGCCCGTTGTCGAACAACCGACCGAGTTCACGTCCTCCGGCGAATTCCACAGGTCAGCCATCATGTGAACACAACGTGACTCGATCTCTGCCGTTTGCGGATACTCGTCTTTATCGACCATGTTTTTGTCGATGCACTCGTTCATTAACTTATGAACTTCCGGCTCCAACCATGTCTGGCAAAAGGTGGCGAGATTTTGCCGAGAATTCCCGTCCAACATCAACTCGTCATGCACGATGGAATAAGCGTTTCGGGGGTTCTGTTCGCTCTTCGGAAACTTGTATTTGGGAATGCTGATATCACGGTCAATTGCCGAATACACATCGTCATCATATTGATCGCGGACTGCTTCCTTTTCGTAAAGGGCCATATTGGTTTTTCCTGTTTACTATTTTTGTCTTAATTTCTCTCTTTCACAGATCACAAATCTACCACGAAGTTGAGTGGGGTACAGGACATCGATACACAACTCGTAAAACAACGATCGTTTTTTTTCCTAAGTCGAGATCAAAACAGGCCAAGCAACGTAAAACGTTGCCTAAACACACCACCAAAGTGGATTCGTTATCTAATTAGTGCCCCTGCAGTGGACTGTCGTAGTCCAGAAGCCAGTTGCTGCCGTCTAACGATTGATTCGCTAGGTATTACCTCACACAAAAACGATCTTTTCAGTCAATGCACGCAATAATTTGCCGCAATTACCCGTAGGCTTTGATGACCTCGCAGATCTCCGTAGCAACTTGCAGTCTGCTAAATCCTTCCCTACCGCTCATCGAAAATCCCAGCCTTGGCTACGCTGCGTCTTTGCGGCCAATAATGGAGTGAAAAATGCATAATCCTAGCGAACCGATGGCTATTTTGGCTTCACAATACCACACCCTCAAAGCTCAGTTACAGCCGAGTACAACACAGCCAAATACCTCACAGGCTGTCAATGAAATTGTGCTTAAGCAAATGGATATCGTGGAGCTGACGACTCTCGATTTGATTTCCGATCAACGCTAAACAACCGCATTAAACCGCCCCTGCAACCGAGGCCTTTATCAGCCAGAACGTGTACATGCCGCGCGAGGCGACTGAAATATGGTGGAAAGCGATTCACGTCGTTGAGACAAGCAAAATCGAATCTGTTGGTTGAATGAAAAAGCGAGGTAATAAAACTGCAAAAATCCTGACAATCGTCAACTTCCGAATCACTTGTCACGGATAATCCCCCCACCATAATTCGGGAATGAAGGAGGCGAATGAAAAGGACCGAATTGATAGAAGGCGGAATGAGGGAAATGCCGTGATGGCATCCGCAGAAATTTCCCGCGCCGCCACTACTCAATCCTCTTGTCATTCAATAATGCGGGCCTCTAGGGGTTTCATACCATGAACGAACCTACTCCGAGCAAACCAACCCACGACGAACAATCAGATAAGAATCTGGACCAACTGCTGGAACGGATCAACGCACTGACGAACGGCAACTCTCCACCTTCGCCAGATTCCTTGCCGCCGATTCCGGCAATGCCCAGCGATTCGCAAGCGGAATACGCTACGGAACCAAATGCTCCCAAAAAACCAAGCATGGAAGATGTACAGGCTTACGTGGTTGAATCACAAGGCTTAGCCACTTCCGAGCAACAGCACCACGAAATCCTAAATGACCAGTTCGTCCCACGCTCACCATCGACGTTTGGTGATGCGAAAATTTCGCCGGCATTGGCCGAAGAGCTGATCCTGAAATTTTTATTGTCTCGAGGCGAAGCCTCGGGTCGACAGATTTCCCAGCAGATTCGCTTACCTTTCATTTTAATATCGGGATTCCTCAACACCCTGAAAAACGAGCAACTTATAACCTATGCCGGGCCTGCCACGATGAACGACTACGTTTGTCGCCTCACCGAAAACGGCGTCAACCGAGCCTACACCTACTCGAAGATATGCACTTACTTCGGATCGACGCCGGTCGTTTTGCAAGACTATATTCGTTCCGTGAAGGCACAAACGATCGAAGGTCAATACCCGACGCGTGATCAACTAAAAAACGCTTTCAGTGATCTGTTAATTGACGACAAGATGCTCGACCGTTTAGGGCCAGCCATTAGTTCCGGTCGCGGCATGTTCCTACATGGCTTTCCTGGAAACGGAAAAACCAGTATCGCCGAGAGGATCACCAAGTCATTTGGACCTTACATTTGGATCCCCAGAGCGTTGTACATCGATGGTGAAATCATGCGATTGTATGACCCCACCGTCCATGAAGAATTGCCACTCCAGTCCAATGCGGGTGTCGTCGACACCAAAGAAGTCGATCATCGCTGGGTGCGAATAAAACGACCCACTATTGTGGTCGGCGGAGAGTTGAATATGGAGCATCTGGAAATTACATTCAACCAAAGTTGCGGGATCAGTGAAGCACCCGTGCAATTGAAAAGCAATTGTGGCATTTTAGTAATCGATGATTTCGGTCGCCAAAAAATGCGAGTGGAAGAATTACTGAACCGCTGGATTGTGCCCCTCGAAAAACGATACGATTACCTGAATCTCTCCTCGGGCAAGAAGGTCCAACTTCCGTTCGACCAACTGGTTGTCTTCTCAACGAACCTCGAGCCACGAGACCTCGTAGACGATGCATTCATGCGACGCATTCCCTACAAGATCGAGGTCAAAAATCCGAGCCTTGAGATGTTCCACCAATTATTCCAGATCATGGCTCGCAATTTAGACATCCCTTTCGAACAGGACATGTTCGATTACATGATCGATACTTATTACCGTCCTGTAGATCGGCAATTACGAAACTGCCATCCACGTGATTTACTATTGCAGATCTTGAATTACTGTCGTTTCAATCAAATCCCAACTGCGATGACAAAAGATTCCGTCGACTTTGCGATCGACTCATATTTTTCCGTCATGTAGGCCACTGGATTAGATCGCTCGCGCAACATTCCATGACCACCACCAAGTGGGTGCCCCCCGCCCATTTACCCGCGGGGGAAACAAGGACCATTCATCCTTCCGAATGGAATCGCCACAGTTGATCCTTATCGATCACCCATGCCCGAGCATGCACCCGTAGATCCCGAGTTCGCCCCGCTTTGTACTGAAACGTCAGCACAGTTTCGTTCGCATCGTTGTCTTCTGCATAAACAATCAACGAGTCTTGCCCAGAACCACCCCATGGCGAAAAGAGCAGCACCTGCTGCGATTCCCAGTCCACGTGGGACAGAGCCTCCTGCTTGATAAACGCCTTCGCACTTTCAGCGTCTTTGAGAATCCGCGGTTGGGAAATTGGCGGAAAACCGCCGTCCAGTATTTTGCCAACCGTTTTAAATTCTGACTTGGGTATCTCCACTGCTCCCATCACTACTTCCTGTATTGATTGATGTAATTTTAATGCGACCTGATGATTCGGTTGCAACCTCCTTCGCCAGATCGCGGCCTCTTGCTGAATTAAGATGTCCATTTTAGGCAGGTCCGCAATCTTGGGTTCAGGGAGAGCGGGTTCGGTCATTTCCGATAAATTCATTGCCTGCGTTCGCTCCTTCCACATATCGTGGGCGACAGACAGGGAACAAGTCCGCCTATAACCCGTATCTTCCTCACCAAAACCTGCATATTCAAAGTCTCCGTTTCCCCAACGCTTCAATGAATGATCACTCGTGGCGGTTGAATATGCGAAGGGTCGAAAACCCATCGTTCTTGTTACAAGCAAGCAGGGTTCGTTAGCCGAAATGGGAGGACAAGCGAGCGCCCCCGCCACTGATAGGACCCATCCAAAAATGATGATGCGTCGGTCTCTGATATTTAACATTTCCGTTTACCTCAATAATTACTACGCAATAAATTTGCGCGTGATATTTTTTTAAGCGATGACTTTCCTGGTCACACTTTTGTTGACGCAATGGCCGCAGTGAAAGTTCCCATGGTTTACAAAACCGCATTGCGAACTGACAGCAAGTCGGGGAAGTGTCATTTTTTTGCGTTAAATACATTTCAAATTATTGCTTTAGGCACCCCCAGTATTCCGATCTTTGAACGGTCGTGATTTTCCGAAAAATATTCAGGAATACCTGCGTTCCACGGCGAGATTCTAGCGGTATGTAAAGTAGAGGCAGACAAATCACCCAATGGACTTGTTTGCAGAGTCGAGGTTGCCAACCTTCATTTCCCACGATGTGATCTCTTGATTTGGAAAATCAAATTTTGCCGTAATTGCAATCGTGATACGCATGCGTTTACACCCAAAAGCGAACCAGCGAACCACCACGCAATAATTAGCTTATGCACGTTGGGTTTATGGATACCTTTCTGGCTGGTCCTAACCGCCGATGTCTTTTCGACGTACCGCTGTCCCGACTGTGGCAAAAAAATCTAGGCTTTTCTTTGAGTCAAAACCAGCCACGAAGATGATTGCCAACCAACCGCTAACGGATTTGGGTTGAGCGAATACTTGCGTGTTATCCACGCCGCAACGATGCCTAAGGGAGATTTAGTTTTATGCCAACAGATCTCGGCAGTGCAGTTGGCCCCCGCATATGGTTTCTTGGGTTGGCGGCGACACCCTGAAATCGCCAACATCCAACCGCACCGATCTTCACCCTGAAGACTTTGGCGATCCGCCAAAGCAACAAAGGAGTAGCCGCGGCGGTTGAAAGATCGCAGCCGGTTCGTCTGTTTCCGCCACAAATTGATTGGCCATACAATCATCCAACCAGCCTTCATGCCGGAAAGCTTTTGGATGTATCTTAAAAGCCAAGCCGCAGATAGATCATCAGCGGACAGTATTGCACTTAAGAATCGATCGGCATTGACGGCGACAAGACTATACCGGCATCACCCCAACCCTCATTTCATACCACCGCAATTATGCAAGGTTCAAACGCAAAGCATGGCGAGAACCTGCGGGAACCGCTTATCAAGCTCATTAAGAATGAACCCTAGAGCGTTACAGCTCAACAGCCTGGCCGCCTTATTTCTTTTTCGTGGTTTGCGCGGAAGCTCCCTGCTTCGG
>JAAEPL010000119.1 GCA_024232675.1 Planctomycetaceae bacterium | reverse complement strand
TTTTACGTCAACAGCAAGGTGCGGCCTGCCGAGGTCAGAGATGGACTTAGCAATACGCTTTGCCTGTCTGAGGTGAAGGCCTTCACTTCCTATATTCGCAACACAGAAGATCCGGGACCGACAGCGCCAGATAGTCCGAACGCATTTGGTGATTTTCAGGGCCAAGCCAAACTTGGCAATGTATTGAATAAGAATACCGGGCACACTGAATGGTGTGATGGACGTGTGCATCACTCCGGTTTCACGACCGTTTTTCCGCCCAATACCTTCGTGCCCTATGAATTTGAAGGCAGTACTTACGACATTGACTTCAATTCGGTCCAAGAAGGCAAGAAGGATGACCAAGCGACCTACGCAGCGATTACCTCACGCAGTCATCACGCGGGCGGTCTTGTCACAACGGGTTTCCTGGACGGATCCTCACGCATTATCTCAGATTCTATCGCACCTCAAATCTGGCGTGACTTGGGGACCATCGCGGGTGGAGAAATCATTCCCAACGACGCCTTTTAATGCGTAATTCCAGATAATCTGACGCTGTCGATTTCTTAAGAATATTGTATGCTCGTCTCATCCAACACTTACCCACGGATGAGCAGATATGGCGTTCTTCAATTCAGGTCCGAATTTACCCGACGACGAAAAGGCGAGGATCGAATTTCATCTTCAGCAAATTGTGGATTGCATTGGGCAAGAGAGAACCCAGTTACCCGTCTTGAGTACCGCCACACTTATGGGAATGGGGCAGGGCGACCGATCGGTCAAAGACATTGCCGCTGCCGTGGGGCAACACCTCTCGTACCCCGCCGGTGAGATCAAAGTGCAAGTCATTCCGGAGCTGCTGAAAAAGGTGGGGAGCGGTGGCTGAGGTGGCGGATCCTGTGAAGGACTCGGTAGTTTACCGGGAAAGTACGAATCCGAAAAACGCACTATCATTCTAAACACCGAGCTCAAGCAGGAGCCGGTATTGACCACAGCGACCCTGATTAATTTCATCGTCTGCGATTTGCTGGTGCAAAACGGATTTGAATTCGCCCATCTTCCTGAATTGGTAGATCTGGCCGTCGTCACCACGGGACTCGGTTTATTGCAAAGCAACATCAGTCTCGTGAAAGAGGGAGGCCATTTCTGGGACTCCACCCAATGGGAGACAGTCCCCAGGCCCTTCCTCGATCGGCATGGCTTGGCCTACTCGACAGCCGTCGCAGCTTGGATGCGAAAACAAAAAGATCCATCCTGGCAAAGCGATGTTCCAGTCGATATTAAAAAACCGATGAAAAAGTCCTTGAAGTACTTATTCAAAACAGCAGACTGTTTCCTTCAGCCAGATGGCGGTCCATCTATCAGCAGTCATTCGAATAACGACTGGCTTCGCCAAGCGGAAGCAAATTCTAAATCTCAGAAAATTATCGGTATTCGACAACTCAATATCGACAACGGCACAGCCGATCAGATTAACGAATGCCTTTTGAATTGTCTCCGCTCAGCTGATCGTGAAATACGCTTGCATGCCATTGCGACCATCAGCCGATTGGCTGAAAGTGATCCGTCCATAGAAGAGGAGCTACGCATGCTGGCCACCTCGCGAGATGACGAAACCCGAGCCAAGGCAGTCATGACACTGGCTCGACTCAATGCCCTTGATGATCACTCCACAGAAATCGCTGCTCGAATGCTGGATAGCCACGCTCGCTTTGTGGTCTATGCCGGGATTTATGCACTGACGTCTTTGCCGGCGGTACCGGAGGAGAGTGTGGAGCCCGCCAATCGTGGTTTTGTGCGAGCGTTGCAGACTTGCGATTACGACATGATTAGCCTGTTCACAACGGCATGGCTGCGTTGGGAAGAATCGCCTGAAGAGCACTTTGAAGCATTGCTAAAACACGACAGTCCCGAGTACTTGGAGTTGGCGTTGGAGTCATTGGCCAGTGCTCGCGAACAAATGGCTTCCACGGAATAGACCCCC
>JAAEPL010000118.1 GCA_024232675.1 Planctomycetaceae bacterium | reverse complement strand
GAGAAAACGTGAGTTGTCACGGGGGTGACTCGGAACAGTTTTGCTCCGCATTGCGTATCGCGAATACGGGTGCCGAGAACTAACGATGCCATGCCGCCGCAGGCATGACCAATCTGCTTTCTGAGCCAGTGGCGGTCAATTTTTCGACCCAAAAGCGACATGCGAGAGGCAATAACTAGGTCCAAATCTTCCCGTTGATCCAAGATGGTTGCCAGCTCGGGGATCGCGTCCAAGGGGGTTGCTAAATCCGCGTCCCAGTAACCAACGTAGTCAGGCGCAAATGTGAAACCCTCTCTCATACCTTGGCGGACCGCCTCCGCTTTGCCTTGGTTTACCGGCAAGTCGACGACGCTCATAGGGCAAGCGATTTGACGACTCAATCGATTAATGACATCCAGCGTATCGTCTCGGCTGCCATCGTTAACCATTACGAAATGGACACGGGGGTGCTCCGCTGCAAAACGACAGAATGCGCTCGCATTCAAGCGTTTGGCTTCGTTGTAACAGGGAACAATGATGCAGATAGATCGCGACATCAGTAATGGCTCGGGTCGGCGGCGGTAGGCTTCTTTATACAAACCAACTGGGGGTAAGGATCTATATCAATTCGACTGCGCTAGGGTCAACAGCAAGCTGTGCTGGCATTTAAGCCGGGGCCACGGTTCTGCACTAAACGGTTTTCCAGGCGGGAATTGCTAGCAAGCAGTTGCGAGTGCCTGACGGCCGAAACATCGTTAGCGGATCGGTGATATGCCGTGGCGGAAACAGGAATGCAGCATGCGACAATGCGTTGGAAAGGCTGTGCGAACTGAAGCGAAACGTAATCTGGCGGCCGAAAAGACACGCGTCAGCTGCCACGAAGACGGCAAATTCAATATGAAACGCCCCTCACTGCGGGCTCGCAGGCATTTACGACGGTCAGCGGTCGCTTTTGGCTGTGACTTGCATTGAAGAGATTGCTCGCATCGCCGATGATTCTGACTAGATTGGTTTGTATTTCTCTGGAGAACGGTGTGCTGAACTGGCCGGTCGTCTATTTTTTATTGGCATTCGTGAGTTTGGCCTTTTCCATATCGGTTACGTTGCATGCGGTTTTGCACAAACGCGACGTGCGATCCGTCATTGGTTGGGTGGGTTTGGCATGGTTCACACCGGTGCTTGGCTCGCTGGCTTATTTGGTATTAGGAATTAATCGAATTCATCGTAAAGCCAGTACCTTAAAAATTCGGGAGTCATGGAATAAGTACCCCGATGCTGAATTGAATTCTCATGACCTCGAGCAAGTGGAGATAGTGCGTAAAGATTTCCCAAACATTGCGGGGTTAGCGGCTGCGGGTCATCACTTAAGTAAATTGCAATTGAAGCCTGGGAATTCGGTTGAGCCTTTGGTGGATGGCGATGAAGCCTATCCGGCGATGCTGGAAGCCATTGGTGCTGCTACGAGTTCTGTGGCCTTGCTAAGTTACATATTCGATTGTGATCGCGTAGGGGTAATGTTTGAGGAAGCATTAGTCGCTGCCCAGCAACGCGGGGTAGAGGTGCGAGTGTTAGTCGATGACGTGGGCTCGAAGTACAGCAAGCCCAATATGGTTCGTCGACTGCGGGCTGCTGGATTAAAGACGACCGGTTTCCTGCCAGCCCAACTTCCCCGCTTGCCAAAATACGCCAACATGCGAAACCATCGAAAGATTCTTGTGGTCGATGGTCAGGTTGGTTTCACAGGAGGGACTAACATTCGGGAGGGCCATTGCTTGGAAATGGCGCCCGATTTCCCCGTGCAGTGTTTACATTTCATTTTGCGAGGCCCGGTGGTACGGCAACTCTCACGCGTGTTTGCCATCGACTGGGCATTCGCGACCGGTGAGGAATTATCTGGCGATACTTGGTTTCCCAAAATCGACCGCGTGGGAGAAGTCTGGGCTCGTGGAATCGAGCACGGTCCGGATGAGCAATTCGAGCGTCTGACGGATTTAATTGCGGCAGCATTGGCCAGTGCTCAGCAGCGAGTCCGGATTGTCACGCCTTATTTTTTACCGCATTCATCGTTGATTCAATCACTTAACGCTGCGGCGTTGCGCAATGTCGAGGTGGAGATTTATATTCCGGCTCACAATAACATCACGCTCGTACAATGGGCTTGCACCGCTCAATTGTGGCAGAATCTGGAAAAAGGGTGTCGAGTATTCACTACACCCGACCCGTTTGACCATACCAAGGTGATGATCGTTGACGATATTTGGTCCCTGATCGGTTCCACCAACTGGGATCCGCGGAGTCTGCGTCTGAATTTTGAATTTAACGTGGAGTGTTACAGTCCGGATTTTGCGATGAAATTGAACCAGATTATTGACGGCAAAGCAGAGACGGCAAGCGAAATCACGTTGGCCGATGTCAATGCTAGACGCCTTCCCATTCGTTTGCGTGATGGGTTAGCACGACTGGCAAGTCCCTACTTATAAGGAAGTTTGTGAACACTCACGACACCACGATTCGCGTGCGTTACGAAGATGCCGATCCGATGGGGTTTTTGCACCACTCAAAATATCTTTCGTATTTTGAAATTGGTCGAACCGAGATGTACCGAGCGGCGGGAGGTGATTATCGCCAGATGGAGGAGCTCGGTTGGTTTGTCGTCGTAGTACGCGCCGATATTCGGTACCGCAAACCGGCTCGCTATGACGACGAGTTGGTTATTCGAACACGCTTGCAGAAAGTCACACAGGCTAAAATCATTCATGAGTATCAAGTGCTGCTGAAGGGGGAGTCGTTAGCGACCGCTACGGTTACCTTAGCGCTGATTGATCGAAAAGGACAAGCTCAGCGGATACCTGATTGGATGCGAGAATTGGTGTGACGCCGGCATGCAGCTAGGTCGAGCTCAGTGATCTAGATGTGAATTATTCCGATCTTCACCCTCCCTCGTAAAAAAAACAGACCAATTTCATCCCCTTTTTCAATCCCACCTTTTTGAATCCATGTCAAATTCATTGGAAAAAATACCGCCTGCCAAACGCATAAGCATGACAGGTTGGATCGTGATTGGATTGCTCGCCGGTTTATTCTGTGGATTGTTCTTTGGCGAGTACACGATCTATGTCAAATGGATTGGGGATGCCTACGTTGGTTTACTGCAGATGGCGGTACTTCCATACGTGGCTGTCTCCTTGATTGCGAACGTGGGCAGTCTGTCGCCCAAGGATGGCGTTCGTTTATTAAAGGTCAGTGCCGCTGTCATGGTGTTTCTGTGGAGCGTGGGAGTGCTGGCGTTGTTGATCATGGGGCTATGTTTCCCAGAATGGGATTCCGGCTCATTTTTTAGTTCACGCTTTAACACGCCAGCAGAAATTCCTAATTGGCTGGAATTGTTTATTCCTTCCAACCCCTTTCGTTCTTTATCGGAAAACTCGATTCCTGCGGTGGTCGTCTTTTGCATTGGTCTGGGCATCGCCTTTATGGCTTTGCCAAATAAAAACCGATTCCTTGAGCCTCTCCACGTATTGGTAGACGCGCTGGCTCAGTTGAACAAATTGGTTGTGAAGTTAACGCCGATAGGCTTGTTTGCTATTGTGGCTCACACATCAGGATCGATTGATTTGAGTCAATTTAGTTTGATCCAAGGGTACATTTTACCTTACGGGGCGGTTGCGATTTTACTCTCCTTTGTGATCTTGCCGGTACTGCTCGCCATGCTAACGCCGTTGAGTTTTGGGGAAGTGTCACGCGCGAGCAGAGACCCCTTGGTAACGGCGTTCGTGATCGGGAATTCGTTTGTGGTGTTACCGATCGTCATTGAATCGGTTGATCGTTTGATGAAGGAATATCGTGAGCGTTCAAAATTAAACGCCGGCGAAACTGCGGTCGATGAAGCGGACTATTTGGTGGCCTTGGCTTACCCTTTTCCTGATATTGGGCGAATCGTGGGCTTGGTTTTTATTCCGTTTGCCGCCTGGTTTTACGGTAGTACCATTCCTCTGGAAAATATCCCACCCTTGCTGGGGATCGGAGTGTTAGGTGCTTTTGCAAAACCTGTTCTGACGATTCCGTTGCTGCTGGATGTCGCCGAATTACCGAACGACATTTTTGACCTTTGGCTGGCTTCGGGCGTGCTTGCTGCCCGCTTTGGCGACCTTATGAAAACGATGCATTTGATCGCGTTTTCAATTTTGACAATCGCTTGCCTCAACCGGGCTCTGCGCATTCAACCGGTCAAGATACTGTTGGGAGCCGCGATCATGCTGCTCATCCTCTTGGGAACCGCCTTGGCCATTCGCGCCTATTTGGACGTTGGATTTAAGGATCGCTATTCTCGCGAGCAACTGATCACCGAACGTAAGATGGTCTTCCCGAATCGCTTTCAAAATGTCGGTAAGACGCCCATGAGTATCGTCTCCGCAGGGACACCACATCCTCAGGTACCAGGTAAGTATCTGAGTCGAGTCGCACGGATTCGAGCAGAAGGTAAAATTCGTGTTGGGTTTTATCCTGAGCAATTACCGTTTTCGTATTTCAATAATGCTGGCCAGTTGATTGGGATGGACGTACAGATGGCCATGTTTCTGGCCAGCGATTTGGAAGTGGCTTTGGAGATGGTACCCATTCGCCCGGGGGAGCTGGAGGACCAGTTGACCGGTAATGAGTTCGATGTGGCGATGTCGGCGATTGAGGGGACTGTGATTCGAGCCGAGCGTTTTCCGGGGTTCGCCCCCTACATGTTCGTGACCATGGCAATTGTGGCTCCCGACCATTACGCGGCAGAATTCCGAAATGTGGACACCCTCGTACAGATGCCGGACTTGAAATTAGCTTGCTTGAAAAAAGGTTATTTCTACGATCGCTTACCGCGGATTTTTGCAGACCGAATGAGCGAAGAAATACCACCCAGTGAACGCATTACGTTGGTTCCACTCGACTCGGTTTCTGATTTCTTTGATGGTACCTGCGAGAAAGAGCATGGAGAGGTGCACGGTTTATTGATTAACGCCGAAGCGGGCTCCGCCTGGACTTTACGTTACCCGCGTTTCACCGTAACCAATCCATTAAAGGGTGAGGTCAAAATTCCGCTTTACTACCTGACGGATAATGATGAACTCTTCGCTGATTTTCTCCGTAACTGGTTTGCCTTAAGAAAAGCGGATGGAGCCTTCCAGTGGGTGTACGACTATTGGATCCTCGGTTACGAGCCT
>JAAEPL010000117.1 GCA_024232675.1 Planctomycetaceae bacterium | reverse complement strand
GCCTTCTAAACGGTTTTCCAGTTCTTGAATGACCTCCGCACGTTCGGTAGCTCCCGTCTGCTTGCGTCGTTTTTCGGAAAGTTGCTGTCCGGCTTCTTTTAATTGCCCTCGCAATTGCTGCAATGAAGACTGGGCATCCTGTAAAGCAGAATCTTTCGCCGCGGCTTCGTTTTGTAAACTTTGTTGAGCATTCAAATGCTCCTGCAACTTACGCTGTTTTTCGGCGTTCTCACTTTCCAGCTGCTGCAGCTTTTTGATGAGCTTCTCATTCGTAGCAGTTGTTACCGTGCGACGCGATTCAGCGGCACTTAACTGTTTTCCCAATTCGGAAACGAGAGAGTTGATATTGGTTTGGCTGGATTTTTTCTGGTTGATCGCCAGTTCGAGAGCTTTGATTTCACCTTGCAATGCGTTGACGGCAGCATCCGTGGCGGTCAGAGACTCCTCAGAGGTGCCACAAAGTTCTTTCGTGGAGTCCATTTGCTGTAACGACGCCTCAAAACGTTCTAACAGCTCCTCCGTCTTTGAGTCGATTCTCGATAAAATCTCTCGCTGACCGGATGCTTGGACCTTGAGGTCGTCAGTGCGTGATTGATGCAGCGCAATATTGGACTGACTCTCAGTAATCTGTTGAATCAGTTCATTGATGGTCTGTTGAAATTCCAGAATCTTGGATGACCACTCTGACAACAGGACTTCTTGACTACGCGACTCCTGCTCTAAACGAGACAGCAACTCTTGATTCTCAGTTTTGACTTCAATGAGTTGGTTCTTTTCGCCCTCGATCTCGGTTAAGTGTTTCGAGAAGTCACGCCAATCTTTTGCTCCCACATGGGTCCGCAGAGCCTGCAATCGCTCGGTGTGTTTTTTGTATTTGGCGGCCTTGGTAGCCTGAGATTGAATTTTTCGATAACGATCGCCAACCTCCTCGACGATATCTGCCAAACGCACCAAGTTTTGCTCGACACGCCCCAACCGTCGCTCAGCTTCGATCTTTTTCGCCTTGAAGCGGCTGATGCCGGCAGCTTCTTCAAAGATGGCGCGACGCTCCCGAGGGGAAGCTTGTAATAATTGATCAACCTTGCCTTGTTCAATCAAACTGTAAGCGTCTGCCCCAACGCCCGTTCCCCGCACCAGATTTCGAATGTCTTTTAACCGGCAGGGTTCGCCATTGATTTGATATTCGCCCTCACCGCTACGATAGACGCGGCGGGTAATGCAGATCTCATCCGAATCGAGCGGTAAGCGTCTCGATGTGTTATCGAAGAATAGGGACGCTTCAGCCGTATTGTTCGGTTTTCGGCCGCCGGAACCCGTCGTCCCTTTGAAAATTACGTCGGCCATTTCCTTGCCGCGTAAACTTTTAGCGCTCTGCTCGCCTAAGACCCATTTAATACCATCGACGATATTGGATTTGCCCGAACCATTGGGACCCACAATAACCGTTATCCCCGGCGGAAACTCGAATCGAGTCCGGTCTGGGAAACTCTTGAAGCCGTACAACTCCAACGCGGTTAACATAAATCAGTCCAATAGTTACGGCCTGGCCATTCATCCGTACCATCCACGATAGGGTCATGCCTCGGCAGTTCCCAGCAAAGTGGATTTAACAATTCCAGGGTATCCGATCTCATCGAAAAATCCCTTTACTTTTGCTCGTCTCATCCTCCGAAGATGCTTTTTCGGAGACAAGCAAATCCCCATCTTCATCCCATTCCTCGTCCGCTTCCACGGTTCGATAACTACTTGATAGTTGTGGGGCGGCATTGATGACCAATTGCGATTCCATCGATTGGGATTCTCGGGCGTGTTTCAGCAATCTAATCACATCACTGTAATCTGCTTCCAATTTGACCATTTGCCGAATGACGTCCGAAATCAAATTAGAGCAAGTGATTTTCTTTTCTTCACCATTGGGAAGGTACTGCTTAATCAGCACCTGCGAATCATCCATGGCTTTCACGGTAATGCCCGCTTTCACATAAATCAGACGCTCGTTGAACCTTTGGTTACCACCAAAGATGACAACTTCCGGTAATTCAGCACTGGAAATATGAATGATGGGTCTGGAAGAAGACGAAACCGTGTGCAACATAAATTCTCGTCCAACAAATTCGCCTGCAATCGCCAGACTCTCTGGCATGCTTTTGCGAATCGCCCGAAATGCACCATAACGGGCTTCCGCACTATTACTGTTGAATAAATCCACCAGTGCTTCTTCAGCTGGCGCATCTTTAATTGACGCCATTGCCGTCAACGCATGCCAGCGATATTGAGGTTTTTCATCCGCTGCCGCCCGCAAAATTTCCAACCCTGAATTGTCTCCCATATAGGCAAGAGCCTCGGCGGCATGGAACTGAACCGTTTCGTTATTCGCTCGAATACCACGTTTCAAGACATTTTTTGCTTCTTCGCCGATCGCCTCTAAACGAATCGCTGCCAAGCTTGCTTGCTTCGGATCATGCAGCCGCCGTTCCAATGATTCCAGGCGATTCACTTGCTGCAGAGGCGTTTCATCAAACGCAATATTCAAAACGACATGAAAATAACGACCGATATTATGACGGTAATCTTCCGGAATCAGCATCTCAATGATTTGGTCATTGATCGGGTTAGCGACTCCTTCAGGGCTTCCCTGAATGCGTGTCGAAAAGCGGTCATTAATAACTTTACCAATGTCCGTGGCCACTTTGATGGAGCGTTGAGCGCCTTTGATTCTCAGCTGGTTTGTGCGTTCGCGGGTCACAATCCCACCGCCAGGAATGACGCCGCTAACCATGTTGGTGACGTCGGTTTCCGATTGGAATAACGCATCTACAATGACTCGACCACGCACCAATGCCGAATTATGTCCAAAAGAAACACCAATCTGGCGGGTCGAAACAAATGGCTTCATGCGTGCCTGCATCAAGTATCCACCTTCCAAGCTAGTGGATTTTGAGCGATCGAGGCATTTGACATTAATGTCAAATCGATCCCCTTTTTCTGCTCCCTGGGGAATCATCCCCATTACCAAAACCATCGAATTGTCTTCGCTTTCCAAAAGCCCATTGATATCGTCGATGTTATGGGTTTTGATCTCCGTGATGAGATAATCCCGTTGCCCAGACGGCCGGGGTTCGCTGCCAGTGCCGTCCAATTGAGTAACCAAGGCGATGCCATCCACTTTTTGCGTTCCCATACCTGTGGGGGTCGCAATATCGCCAATGTAAGTCGCCTCATCGATTTCCGCGGCAAATTCCATGGCCTCGGTTTCTGGACTCTGCCCCCGCTTGATAATGTGGGAACAACCAGGCACCGAAACTAAAGATGCGGCGATCGTAAATATCCAGATCGCTCGCCACTGAGAAGGAAGCCTAGTCGAACTCATGTGTCTTACCGTTTTCAAAATAAATCAGCCGTCTTGAAAGGGAAACAGAATGGCGGGTGAGGTTAGGGCGGTATTGCAGACCAGTCAAGGTCGAACCCCAACGCACCAGTTAACTCAACGCCGTCCCAAGGTTTTACTTCTTTCGAGCCCTTCCAGAGGAGAGTCTGCGGTCCCACGCGTCAGACGAAAATAACGATGCCAGCTTACAGATGTCATGCACCACCAACGATCCTTCGTTAAGTAAAGAGGCATCGCACTGCCACACATGCTAGCGTTCGAATTTCAGCCGAGTCCGAGCCGGGAAAGGCAACAAACGACAAAGACCGAGCCACTCGTAGGCAGACAAGACCAGAAATCGCCTCATCGCCGCATTCAGCCCAAACCGCCTTTTGTGTAATCGCAGGCGCAGTCAGCCGTGTAAAAACTAAAATCCATTCTCGTCTGGAGGAACCCACGAATTGGAATGGATTGAGAGAGCCAAGCCTCAGTCATTCACCCGCGCTGGCAATACAGGCCAAGTATTTTGGGTGATCTGCTTTTCCCGTCATCTCGTAAAGGAATCGACTGGGCATGGTGGCGATCGGTTTCCCCCATTTCATTCTTGATAACGACAATGACAAAGTCAGTCGTTCTTCGGCCCGAGTAATTCCGACGTAACACAGTCGGCGTTCCTCATCGATCGCCGTGTCGTCTTCTAGACTTCTGTGATGAGGTAGAATCCCCTCCTCAAGTCCCACTAAGTAGACTTCTGGGAATTCCAATCCTTTCGCGCTATGCAGTGTCATCAAAGCGACGGCATTTCGACCTAATTGTTTTTCCTTTTCATCTTTGATTTGCGCCTCGTCCAACATCAGTTGATCAATGAACTCGCCTAGGTCAGGTTGCTTGCTATCTTTCTCGTATTGCCCGACGGCATTCACAATCTGCTCAACATTGGCCCATCGGGATTCCCGCTCTAGCGGTTCTGCGTACACTCGTTCGATCTCTTCGCGATAGCCAACCCGCTCAATCAGGCTTCTTGCCTGATCGACCAAAGATTCTTTCATTCCGCCGGTAATCAAGTTGTACAGACGGTCCAAACCCGCGGCGGCCGCTTTGGAGATGGCAGGTCTAGCAGCCGGCTTGGATACTACGTCCCACAGCTCAATTTTCTTTTCAGCGGCATGTTGCAGCAGTTTCTCAACCACCTTAGTCCCCAAGCCACGAGGCGGAGTATTGATAATACGGCGTAGTGCAATCTCATCATCCGGATTTTCTAGCAGCCTCAAGAACGCCAAAATATCTTTGACTTCTTTGCGGTCAAAAAACGAAAACCCGCCAATCAGAACGTAAGGAATCTTTGCTTTCCGCAACTCAGTTTCAAATGGACGCGGTTGCTCATTGGTTCGAAATAAAATCGCGAAATCCCCGGGTTCCACGCCAGGCTGTTTAAGCCGATTTCGGATTTGTAAAACGACATCTTGGGCTTCTTTAGTTTCATTATTGTGTTGCATGATGGTGGGCGCGATACCGCTGGGGCGCCCACTGACCAGTGATTTATCGTGCCTTTGCAAATTGAAAGAGATCAACCGATTGGCAAATTCAATAATCGGTCCTGTGGAGCGGTAATTGAGTTCCAAATTGACGAGCTTAGCTTTGGGCCAATCTTTCCCAAAGCTAAGGATATGCTCGACCTCGGCACCTCGAAAACCGTAAATGGATTGATCATCATCCCCTACAACACAAAGGTTTTGATGATGGTCAGCCATTGCTTTAATAATGCGGTATTGGCTGGCATTGGTATCTTGGTACTCATCTACCAAAATATGATCGAAACGCTCAGCTTCCTCTCGACGAATCTCGTCAAAGGATTCGAAGAGATCTTCGGTCAACAAGAGCAAGTCATCAAAATCGACGGCTCCCTGAAGCTTGAGTTTCTTTTGATACCTGCGATAGCCGGCGGCGGCCAACATCTGTCGATCATCCTCGGCGCGGGACTGCGCCTGGGAGGCTCGAATGGAGCGTGACTTCCAGCTACTGATTTGCCAGATCAATTGCGAAGGCTTGAGGCTGGTTTCCGGTGCATTAATCTCCTTTAGCACCCGCCGCGCCAAACTCTCCTGGTCTCCACGATTACAAATGATAAATTTGGCTGGATACCCTAGATTTTGAATGTGCCGACGTAGGATCCGCACGCAAAGAGAGTGGAAGGTCGAAATCTGAGGCCGTTGCGTGGCCTTTTTACCCAACATCGGCCGCAGCCGTTGTTGCATTTCGTTGGCAGCCTTATTGGTAAACGTCACTGCCAAAATACGATCGGCCTCTATCCCACTACGAATCAACTTACTGATGCGTACTGTGACCACCCGAGTCTTACCGGTTCCCGCCCCCGCGAGGACCAATAAAGGGCCGCTCAGCGTGTTCGCGGCTTCTTTTTGTGCAGGGTTCAAACTGGCCAAGACGCACTCCGTTGGGTCAATTTCGTGGGGGCGGATCATCATACACAGGGAAGGGCACGGTCTCTAGCCGCACTCCAAACTCCCAAAAATCCCGGCAATACGCCCTATCTGACCAGCGATTCGATTCATAAGTTTGCTTTTCGGGTCGCCTTGACCCTTTTTTATCGCCCCCGGTATACTTGGGTCGTCCTGCACCCCCCTGCAGCTAACCGACACATGACGTCCTTACGTGCATTTATTGCACGAAAAAAAGACCAACATGAATAAAAAGAAACGTGAACTCGAGCAAAACGAACTGGCCGATGCCTTGGGTTCGAAAATTGAAGAATTAACTCCTTATCTCCCGAAGTTCGCCTTATTTTCGGGGCTCGCCATCCTGTTAATCATCGCCGGTGCCTTCTGGTATAACACGCGCGAAAAAGTAAGTTCAGAGCAGTGGCGGGAGTACTTCGTATCGTCCCGGTTTACCGATTCGCGAGGCATGAAAACGGTAGCCGAATTTTTCCCGAACACCACGGTGGGAACCCTGGCTCTCATTAGTGCAGCAGACGCCGATTACGCGAACGGGTCGAGGAATATTATCTCGAACCGGGAAAATTACACGAATCAATTAAAAGCGGCGATTAGTAACTACGAACTCGCTTTGGAAAACTCCAACGCGGATAAATTTGAGAGAGCCCGCGCTACGTACGCACTCGGTTACTCACTCGAGGCAATGGGTCGATTCGACGACGCTCGAAAAATGTACACGGAAGTTGTTGAGCAACTACCCGACACCCCCGAAAGTGAGTTGTCTGGAAAAGCTTTGAAGCGTGTTGATAACCCACAAATCACGTCCATCTATGCTGCCTTCGACGCTTGGGCTCCCGCCGATGAATCGGCACCGGGAGAATCCGGATCGTTGCTTCCAGTCCGACCCGACATCACCTTGCCTGCAACCGGAACCGATGAGCCGGCAGGCGAAGCCAAATCCACTCCAGAAGATGCGAAACCGTCAGACGAAGATGCGAGCGGTTCCGATGCCGATGCGAGCGGAGCGGAGAAATCCGAGGCCGGTTCAGAATCAAAAACCGAGGGTGAAGGCGAGCCGAAGAAAGCAGACGGTAACTAGATCCTCGCCGACCTTTGCATCCTCTGCGAAAAAGGAGGAACGATGTCTTTCAGGGAACAATTGCGAAAGCTTGCTTTCGCCCGGTTCCCCCAAAGGATACCCCGGTCGGCTTCTCTGGGCCAACGCGGAGAAGCCAAGGCTGCCGAGTTTTTGACCAAACATCGGATGAGAATTATCAGCCGCGGCTATCGCAACGCCATCGGGGAGATCGACCTGATCGCAGTCGACAAATCCACCTCCCCGAGATCAATCGTGTTTATCGAAGTAAAAACACGCACCTCTGATCAGAAAGGCCTGCCGGTGGAAGCGGTTGATGGACCCAAGCAGGAACGTATCACCAACACAGCGTTGGTTTATTTGAAGCAGCATCACTTACTGGAATGCCGAGTGCGTTTTGACATCGTGGGTATTCTCTGGCCAACGGAAGCTGCTCTCCCCACTATCCACCACTTTCGCAATGCTTTTCAACCGACTGGCCAAGGCCAGATGTTTCGTTAAGATCTGGCTCTTTACGACTCCCAAGCGTGAGCCAGCTTCGCTGTGCGTCACTGAACTTTTCAATTGCTCTACTCGCAAGCTACACCACCATTCTTCGATAAAAAAGGAAAACGAGAATGGGAATCGGTGAACTAGCCGCCGCAGCGGCGGCATTCTGCTGGGCTTGCTCCAGCGTGATCTACGGTCGCACCCGACTCAATGCCTGGACCATTAACTTTGCCAAGAATCTCTTCGGCCTCGGTTTTGTGACTTTGCACCTCATTGCCCTTTGGATGCTAGGCGAAAATGGCCTGTTTTCCTTTAGTGCCTCTGCTTGGATGTATTTGGCGATCAGTGGAATCGTCGGCATCGCGATTGGCGACACTTTTTACTTCCGTAGCCTCCAGATCCTTGGCCCTCGCCGTTCCTTGGTTGTTTCCACATCCACGCCCATTTTCGGTGCCATAATCGGTTGGTGGATGCTGGATGAATTTGTGCCGTGGTGGTCGCTTGTGGGAATTTTGATCACGATAACGGGCATCACCGTGGTGGTACTGGATAAACAGGCGCGTAAGGAATCGCCCGGTCATTTCCCGGGTTCCGAATGGATCGGGGTCGGTTGCGGCTTGGTGGCTGCCATATGCCAAGCGTCTGGGGGAGCCATTTCCAAAATGGCGATGGAAGAATGCAGCGCTCTGGAAGCAACTTTCGTAAGGCTATTGGCAGCCGTCGTGATCGGGATCATTTCCTTGCCGTTCTTGCGGCGTTTGAAATTGAGCCTGATTTTTGAAAAATCAAATCTGCAGCTTTTATTGCCTGCCGCCGCGTTAGGGACCTGGCTAGGGATCTGGTGCAGTCAAATCGGCTTTTATTTCACAAGCGTTGCCATCGCCACGATGCTTATGTCAACCAGCCCTTTATTTGCGATTCCCCTAGTGCGTTTCTTTGACGGGCACCGCATTTCATCACGAGCTATATGGGGCACGCTGATTGCATTATTTGGTATCGCCATGGCTCTCCATTTCTCGACCTTATAATCGCGATACGGGAGCCGATTGCTGCGTTCCGTCGTGAGCGGGGACAATGCAATGGCAGCGGCAGGCCGTTCTCCGCCAGCCAGCTATTCGCTATCTGACGGTTCCGGCATCGCTTTAGCCCGCTGCAGTGTTTTTTCCCAACCGTCGATGTACTCGATCGGATCAATGCGTCCAATCGCATCAAAAGCAAGCACACGCTCCACATCCGATCCAGTCAAACCGTGGGAACGCCCTGAACTGTCGGGTTGGTAACTTGTCAGAGTATTCGCAAAAACAGTTTCAAAATCCAAGCCTAGACCCGCGATAGAATTTTCTGCGTCGCGCAAAATATCTGCCTTATCAACTTCCAAATAAGGCAAATACAATTCAACGCGATCGGCGTCCCAGTTCCCTGCCTCAAAAGCGGCCCAGAGGGCTTTGTAAAAACTGGGGCGACAATCTGGGTAGATGGCGTGATCGCCTGAATGCACGCCAAGACAGAGCCGTACGGGGCCGGGAAATTGTTGTGCAATCGACCAAGCCAATCCATACGCAATCGAAGCAAAAATAGCATTTCGGTTGGGAACCACCGTTTCCTTCATGTTCTCCTGTTCATAATGCCCCTTGGGTACCTCCCAATCGGCATCCAACAGGGCCGAATGAAACAACTCGCCGAGTGTGCTCATGTCAAAACTGTGGTGGTTAATTGCCAAATCATTGCTGGCAAGATAATTGAGGTTCCGCTGTAAAAACTCCAACTCCATGGCATGCTTTTGGCCATAATTGAAGCTAATGCCGTAAACTTCATCACCGCTGGCCAGCAAACGCATCAGCAGGCTGGTCGAATCGAGGCCGCCGCTGAGGCAGATTACAGATGCACGATTTTTTGAATTCATCATTATTAACTTGTATCCAGAAAAGTTCGTTCCCTTGGCGACCTACGTTCTTAAAGCGCATAATCAGAGGCACGCCACTCAGAATATCCATTCGCCGTGGAAAGTCCAACGCAGTCAAATGAACTGACAGGTATTAGAGAGATCATGGCTCGTAACGAACAACTGATTCGCCAACACAAAATATTACAAATCCTTGAACGCGTGCGTTTTGGCAAAACGCTGGACGAAATAAAACAGGATGTCATCGATGAATTGGGCCTGACTTCGATTCACGTCCGTACTTTACGACGTGATCTAGAGGCTTTGCAAGCGGCGGGCATTGACGTCCAAGCGCATGAAACCCAGCGGGGCAAAGTATGGAAACTGGGGCCGCTGGCAAAATCGACCACAAAAATCAGTGTTTCCTCCACCGAATTGATCGCCTTGGCACTCGGCCGCCGACTCATGTACCCGCTGGCCGGAAGTCCGTTCTGGCGTGGAATCGAGTCCTTTTGGAATAAGGTTCAGGAAGAAATTCCCGCCAGTGTGTTGGAACATTACGAAAAATACTGGCGGACCCTTCGCGTCGTAGGCGTGCCGGTGAAGTCTTATGAAAAACATCACGGCATGCTTAACACGATCCATCGCGCGATCATTGAGCACCGAGTGCTAGAAATCAACTACGAAGTACCCGGAGGCACTCCCAAGACACGCCAGGTGGAGCCTTACGCTGTCGTCCTGTGGCACTCCTCACTCTATGTCATCGCGATCAATCACGGTGATGAAGACTCAGGTATTCGCACGTGGAAATTGGATCGAATCAAAAAGACCCAAGCGTTGGATCTGTGGTTTACGGAAAACCCGGATATCGACATCGATCAATTTATCTCCGACAGCCTCGGCATTTTTGTTGGGGGCAAGGCGCGAAACTTCAAGATTCGACTCTCACCGAAGGCCGCTGGGTGGGTCACGGAAGAACCTTGGCACCCTGATCAGAAACTAAAGAAACTTCGCGAAGGCAACTTTGAGCTGACGGTGCGGGCAGGCCACGATGTTGAGATCATCTCGCGTGTGCTACAGCTCGGCAGTGAGGCCGAGCTGTTAGCTCCTGCGAGTGCCCGCCAAGCGGTTGCGAAAATCGTCAAGGATTTAGCCAGTCGCTACAGCGAATAGAGTGT
>JAAEPL010000116.1 GCA_024232675.1 Planctomycetaceae bacterium | reverse complement strand
ATTGGTCCAGCGGCAGCAAAGCATCGCGAGGCCATTGAAAAAATAAAAGACTCCACCCGTGACGACCTGGTTCAATTAGCGGCCACGGAAATTCTCGAATCCTTTGAGTTGCCTAACTCGCAATAGGAGCCAAAGAGGTTCCTGTGAGCCGCTCGGTGTGGCCGTGAAGCCAACACCGCGCAAGAAAATTAACGGCCGACACTAGCCACGATTAATCACCTTGTAGATCGCAAATGCGATATATAGAGCGAGCCACACCTGGACGAACAGGCTTAGTAAATTCTCATCCCCGCCGTAGCGGATGTTGTGGAAATAAATGGGATGCGCCTTGGTCGAAAGATCACTCGTTTTGCCCACCGACTCATTGGGCTGAATGTTTTTCTTCGTAGTGGCTTGGCTGGATTGCTCTGACGAATCCCTTCCCGCAAACAGATCAGGAGCGTTCCACCTAGCACGCCGAACAATCACGTGCTCGCCAACCCCGTTTTCGGTATACACCTTGTAATTCGGGAAAGAGAAAGCCAACGCCACCAAGCCCAGCGTGACCAATAAACCGAAGCACAACTGCAGGATTTCTCTTAAAGCCATCGTCAAATCACCGGTGCAAAGAGCGGACTTCATCAATCAATGGGGTCACTAAAGCCAGTAACGCTTGTAAAACCCTAGCGTGTCTCCGCTTCAAGTGTAGCTGACCTGCGACCCAAATGTTGCAAATTCTTCTCTGAGCTTTCTAGCCTGTGCGGCATGGCTGTTTGGATCCAACAGCGCAAACAACCGGCGCCTTCGTAATGGCCTGCTCACCCTGCATCTAATGCCTAAGCGAGCACGCGAGGTGGAAAGGTGATTCAAGCAAGTTCGGCCAAGGGCAACCAATGTGCGAACGCCAATGTGCCAAGGCCAATGCGTTAACGCCAATGAGCTCGCTTGAATCATCAAGTACTTCTTATTTCAGCGAGTGTCGAATTAGAATGTTGCCTCAACGGCAATAAAAAAAGCCCGCTGAAAAGCGGGCTGAAATCTCGGCTGTCCGACAGGGCTTACTCGGCAGCTTCTGCGGGCGCTTCTTCTGTGGTTTCGGCAGCCTTCTTCTTGGCTTTGCCATATTTCCCAGCAAATTTCTGGCGGAACTTTTCTACACGTCCCAAAGTATCAACAAACTGTTGCTTGCCGGTATAGAAGGGATGCGAGGCACTGGAAATGTCCACGTAGACGACGGGGTACTCATTGCCGTCTTCCCATTTGTCCATTTCGTCGGTCGTGCGGATGGTTGAGCGGGTCAGGACTGCGAAGTTCGCGGATTTGTCCTTGAAAATAACCTGCTTATATTCGGGATGGATGTCTGATTTCATCGTTTTTTCATTTCTTTCTGCGGTAGATCGAAAATAGATCTCCTAAATTCAATCCCGCATTCTAACGACCGACTCTCGGCTCACCAAGGGCCATTTTGTCTAAGGCCGGCCTAGTTGGAGCGAAAATACGGGAATCGGTAGGAGATTTACGGGTGAGTATCCTAGGGAGTGGCTGCTGCCCAGTTCAAAATACTGCGTGTAAATAAGGTTACAGCCACACGAATCACGTCCTCATCGACATCGAAATGGGGCGAATGAAGGTGGGCACGCCCAAAGTCACTTCCTGCCGACCCCACCCGCAACAACGACCCTGGGACTTTTTGCTGGTAAAAGGCAAAATCTTCGCCCCCCAGACTGGGCTCAACCTCGGCTATCGACTCAGGTTTCAAAAACGACTTTGCCGAGCCGACTAGTAACTGATTGATAACCGGAGCATTAACAACTGATGGACTATGCCCCCCGAGCTCGACAGAAACTTGCACTCCCGTTACCTGACCTGACGCCTCGCCTATTTGGTTGAGATGGGTCAAAATTTGTTGCCTGGCCGCTTCATCAAAGGTTCGCAAAGTACCGCGTAGGGTCACATCCGAGGGAATGACATTCGGATATTGCCCACCGGCAATGTGGCAAAAAGTGAGTACTTCCGGTACACGAGAGTCGGTGATCCGCGGCACCGATGCATAAGCTGCGTTAATGAACTGAGCTGCCGCAAACAAGGGATCAGCAGTTTCATGAGGGCGAGCGCTGTGCCCGCCTTCTCCATGAAAATGAACTCGAATTTCTTCGCTACACGCCGTCTGCACGCCATCGCGAAATCCCACGCAACCCACATCCCGTGAGGCATCGACATGCATCGCCATGATCGATTCAACGCCTTCGAGGGCCCCCAAAGCGATCATTTCGGAAGCGCCCTGAGCGACTTCTTCAGCTGGCTGGAAAAGCACCCGCAAGTTTACTGGGAAGCTTGGCGACCCGCGTTGCAGTAGTTGCTGGACCGTATCACACACACCGAAAGCTACGGTCGCGTGCACATCGTGACCGCAAGCATGCATCACACCCTGCACGCGACTGCAGAACTCCCTGCCGGTTTCCTCTTCCACCGGAATGGCATCGATGTCTCCTCGGTAAGCAATCAGCCGCCCCTCTGCGTCGGGACTCGAAAGATTTACGAATCCTCCCATTCCCCGCGGCCCTGGCTCCAGCGTTAACTCCAACTGTTCAAGTTGCTGCTTTAGGAAACGGGTGGTCGCAGTCTCCTGCCACGATAACTCGGGGTTGGCATGCAGATGCCGGCGACAGGCTACCCAGGCATCAAAACGGGAATTGACGTATTCATCGACGTCACGAAATAACTGCGTTAGATTCTCAGTATGGGCTTGTTCCACGGGCAAATTCTATCCACTTCCTAAAGATTATGTCGTGCTGAAAATTTCAATATCAACCAGCGTATCCTCATGCGGCCGCGACTCTTTTATCGCGGTAGGCCTTGCCAGTCGTCAATAGTTGTTAAAATGGAGGCACACACCTTACCTACCAATTTTACCATCGATTGTCTGTCATCCATGGATACCTTGCGGGGCCACTTGCTAATTGCCGAACCTCGCCTGCCAGACCCCAATTTTTTTCATACGGTGGTGCTGCTCATTGAACATTCGGAAAATGGTGCCACCGGACTGATTCTAAATCGTCCAAGCGATGTCCAACTTTCGGAAATTTGGCAGGAGGTTTCCACCTCACCTCTGGAACGAGATGAGACCATTTACAATGGTGGACCTGTGTCAGGACCGCTCACCATCCTACACGACCGCACCCATTTTTCTGAGGAACCCTTGATGGAGGGCCTGCATCTTTCCATGAAACGAGACAATCTTCAGGCTCTTTTAACGACGGAAGACGTTCAAATGCGGCTGTTCAGTGGTTATTCTGGATGGGGCCCCGGTCAACTGGAACAGGAGATGCAAGTGGGAGGGTGGCTTACTTGGCCAGCCCGACCCGAACATGTTTTTCTCGATCCTGACCAACTGTACAAATCCGTTTGCGATACCATCGGTCAAGACTTGTTGTTTGGGCAACGCCCCCTCAAGCATCGACCCAACGATCCCACTCTTAACTGAGTTACTTTTTGACTTGAAACATTCCGTTCTTGCACCTGCCAAGAAGGCAATTTGTGTTTCTTATTATCGCTGAGACAGATAGACTGTAGAAGTCGAACTCCCTCCACCTACTCTTCAAAAACCTATAGCATTTTATGGCGAACCGAACGATCGCAATTGGTGACATCCACGGATGCGCGGACGCGTTGCAGTCCCTGCTGGATGTGATTCAACCTGAAGCCTCTGACACAATCATCACGCTGGGTGATTACATCGATCGTGGCCCCAAAAGCTCACAAGTGATTTCCATCTTGGCTGACTTAATCACCCAGTGCACTTTGGTACCCTTGCTGGGCAACCACGAAATCATGATGACGAACGCTCTGAAGAGTCGGCGTGATTTCGAATTCTGGCTCTACAATGGTGGAAAAGCCACACTGCAGAGTTACGACGGTGACATGAACAACATGCCCATGCATCACCGCACTTTCATAAATTTCTGCAAACCCTGGCATGAAACGGAATCCCATATTTTTCTACATGCCGCGTATGATCCGAGTCTTCCACTGGACCAGCAACCCGACGAATTATTATTTTGGCAGCATGTCGATGAACGCTTCACTCCGGGCCCGCATCATTCAGGCAAGACGATTGTCTGCGGTCACACACCTCAGGTGGAGGGCGATGTTGGCGACCTCGGACACATCAAGCTGATTGATACATTTTGTTACGGTGATCTCTGGTTGACCGCATACGACGTCGACACGGGCGAATACATCCAAGCACGCACCGACGGCATGCTGCGACCTGAACGCAGTGCATTCCGAAAAAACGCGGGTCCCCCGCAAATTGACGACTCGAAATGGAACGATGATTTACGAGTGAAAAGTGCCGACTGGCCTTTCACCGAATCCTCTCCCTCACCATTGGAATTGAGTGGAAACGAGTTCGAAGATCTAACGCGCACGGTTGCCACCCGGTTAGGGGACTATCTGGAAAACCAAAACGCATTCCCGGTCAAGAATTCACCTCCCTCCGATTCCACAATCAAAAAATTGAAACAGCGGTTACCGCCGACGGCGCCGCGGCAACCGGCGGCAATCGAAGAGATCCTGGATACGATTTTTAATGACTTCGTACCGAGTGGCTACAACACAACCAGTCATGGCTTCCTCGCCTATGTGCCTGGTGGCGGCCTGCCCGAAGCAGCTTTGGGTGATTTGATTGCGTCCGTCACCAATCGCTACTCGCCGGTTTGGGTGGCGGCACCCGCACTCGCTCAAATCGAATCGACCGTGGTTGACTGGTTCCGACAAATGGTGGGTTACGGCAAGAACGCTGGTGGGTTTTTGACCACCGGCGGGTCGCTGGCCAACATGTCGGCCTTGGTGGCCGCACGGGTAAAAATGTTGGGTGACGATTTTAGCCTCGCCAGAATTTACACGTCCAACCAATCTCATCACTGTGTCGACAAAGCCGCGTTTATCGCAGGCTTCCCAAAATCGAACCTGCGAAAGGTGGGGGTAAATCCCGACCAGACCATCGATTTAGAGGCGTTGAAAAAAATGATCAACAGCGACCGCGCGGCGGGGTTCCAACCGATCATGGTGGTTGCCAACGCCGGTACGATTAATACCGGAGCGGTCGATGACCTGACGGGTCTTCATGAAATTTGTGACGCCGAAAACCTCTGGCTGCACGTCGATGCAGCTTACGGAGGGTTCTTCATGCTAACGGAGCAAGGACGGAAGATCATGCGGGGGATTGAACAGGCCGATTCGGTCGTGCTAGATCCTCACAAAGGCATGTTTCTTCCCTACGGCACCGGATGCCTGTTGGTGAAAAATCGCGATGACCTGCTGCCAGCATTTAGCTTCACCTCCGAATACATGCCCGAAATGTCAGGCGATACCACACGTCAAGATTCCTGTGAAATCATGCCCGAGCTGTCACGGGACCATCGCGGCCTGCGAATTTGGTTACCCGTCATGCGGCACGGAATCCAAGTTTTCGAAACGCTTCTGCAAGAAAAGCTGGACTTAACGGCCTGGGCTCAAGCTCGCTTACAACAATTGAAACAAGGCATTAACGCGACCCATCCGTCCGTGAATTTGGAACTTGCCGCTCAACCGCAATTAAGCGTGCTGGCGTTCCGCTTGTACGATTCTGAACGCACGCCCCAACAAAATGATCGCCTGAACCAAAACTGGCTAGATGAGATCAACGAAGATGGCTCCGTTATGCTCAGTTCCACACGCGTGAACGACGTGTTTGTGCTGCGGATTTGCGTGCTCAGCTTTCGCACTCACATCGATCGCATGCAGCAAGCGATGCATATCATTACCGAATCTGCCAAATCTGTTTTGCAGACCAGCGAGGCCATGTAAGCCGCCAAATCGAGGCGATAACTTACTAACCATCCAACCCAAGCCCCAACTACCGGGGCTTACCTGGGAACCTCCTCGCGCTGCACTAAATGCGTAATTGCCTGATTTGATAAACGTTCTTCAGCTGCCTGCTAAATCGTTCATCCGCTCCAGCGGCCCGCCCCTGAAACCGCATTGCTGCTTGCGCGTCGGCAAATCGGCAAACGTTGCAAAACTGCCTTTTGGTTTTTCTGCCGCCGCTTTAGAATACCGGCATGCCAAAAGCGTCAGCGGGACCGGATGTCGCCATCCGTCTTCAAGATTTAACGCGTACCTTGCAGCAAACGGAAGGTTGGGAAAAGTGTCTGAAGGCTCTTGAAGAGGGCCAACCGGCAAGCTTTGACTCCGTTTGGGGTTCGTCGTGCGCGCTGTTCGCCGCCGCCCTGCATGATGTTTGGGATGGTAACATCGTGTTTGTTTTCCCAGGAGAAAGGGAAGCCCAGCATCTCACGGAAGATTGGCCAGCATTTTCCGACGGACCGATCGAGCTGTACCCCACGGTTGACCAGCGGCGCCCCGATGACCTGTCAGCGGATCCGGGGTTCGGCAGGCGTCTGAGAATTCTCAAAGATTTGGCTCGGGACAATAAGTTACAACCTGTAATTGCAACAAGCATACAAGCACTCTCCCATCCGGTGACGCCTCCCCAAGAGATCGTGGGAACGGAATATGGTATTTCCGTAGGCAGCAGATTGGCTGTGGATGAGTTTCGAGAATGGTTGGCAGAAAATGCTTACCAAACGACTTCGTCGGTAAAACTGCCAGGTGAATTCAGCGCACGCGGTGGGATCATCGACATTTTCGCGCCCGACTGGACCATGCCAGCGCGGATCGAACTGTTTGATGATGAAATTGAATCCATCCGGTTTTTTGATCCAGCTTCCCAACGAAGTATCGAGAAGTGCTCGGGCCTGAACATTGCCGGGTTGCCCACCCAAGCAT
>JAAEPL010000115.1 GCA_024232675.1 Planctomycetaceae bacterium | reverse complement strand
TACGAGAATTCCCTCAGCAATACGCTGGGATAACGCTGGGATAACGCGGATATCGTCATCAGAGGATTACAGCCCAGCGAAGACGGAATTATCGAGCCATCCATGATATCAAGGCCATGGTGCACCGCAGGACGTCCTGTGACATCTGCAAAACCTCCGCCCGTCCCGACGAACACCTGGCCGTCAGAATTGAGCACACCGTCGATGGGATCGTCAGCTAGGGCACAACCTCCGAGTGGGTGGACCTACAGCAGGTTATCTCCAAACAGCTTCAAACGCTCGTACTCGCCACCAAAGGCTTCCGCGACTCGCTGAAAATCAGCCCAGAGCACTAGCGTTCAAACCCCTGCTGCTGGGGCATGCGTGGTGCTGGTCTCGTTCGCAAGAGAGCCTCTTCCGGCCGCTTCGACACCGTCAATTTCAAGCTAACCGGTTGTCCTTGTCGCAATACTTCGACATTGACTTGCGAATTGGGTTGCGTCATGGCGACGAAACGAAACAACATGTGAAAGGTCTTAATGTCGTTTCCGTCCCAATTTCGAATGACGTCGCCCACTTCCAAATCGGAACCAAAGGCTGGACCATTTTCAGGAATCCCTCTGACCAGAGCACCATTCAAGTCGGGCAGCCCCATGCGGATCATGTCAGCGTGTTGCACGGCGATGGGCCAAATGCCGAGATACGACCGAGTGACTTCTCCATTTTCAATTATCTGGTCGAACACAAACTTTCCGATGGTACTCGGAATTGCAAATGAGATGCCTTGGAACTTGTTTCCGAAAATGGAGGTGTTAATGCCCACCACCTCACCTCGCGCGTTGACCAATGGGCCACCACTATTTCCGGGATTAACGGCGGCATCAGTTTGCAGATACTCCCGAGTAACGTCTTGCAATTCCTCGCCATTACCCCGTTCTTTGGCACTCAAAATTCCAGAGGTAACTGTTTGTTCGAGTCCGTAGGGACTACCCACAGCCCAAACCATCGACCCTACACTCAAGGCATCACTGTCGCCCCATTCCGCAGGTAACAAATCCGTCGCTTTAATTTTGACGACCGCTAAATCTGAGGCTTCATCAACACCGATTACCACGCCTTCGAATTGACGTCGATCGTGCAAGCCGACGAAGACTCGACTGGCTCCGCGAACGACGTGATCGTTCGTCAGGATGTAGCCCTCGTCCGACATGATGACGCCCGATCCCTGACCTCCCCAGGACGAACCGTCTTTCGTTTGCACGCCTTCCGCTCGAATACTCACCACACTGGGCTTAATGCGTTGGGCGACCAACTGGAATGCCAGAGAGACATCCTGCAAGGGTAGGCCATCCAAAAGCTCACGAGCGTTTTGGTATTCTGCGGATACTCGCCCTTTGGTTGCGGCATATTGATAGCGTTCGATAGCTACTGGCCCGACATACCAAGCTGTCAGCACCAGCATTACGGTGGCAAGAAACCAGAAAATACCGCCGACCAAACCCTGATGGCTCACGGAAGGGGCTTCCGCCCGTCGCGGCGGTGCCGCGTCCGTATCCATAGATTCGCCAATCACGTGATCATTCACGCGCTCATCGGGTTGATCTGGTTGCATGTCCATTATTTCCTAAGTCCGACGCCAAGCCTACTGCTGATAGAGGTGCAAACGAAACAAAGCCCGCACCTCGTGTTGCTCCTTAGGGATTATATCCTAATTAGCTCCGCGTTAATAACGCCTGGATTTTCTCGTGGAAAAAGATGCCCCGTAAACTAACTCAAATGAGGCCCGGGTAACCGGTTTGAGCGGGCGCATACCAAATATCGCCATCCTGCTTACGCTATATTTTTTTTAACGGCCAAAACCAAATCCGCAGGACAGCCCGTAAAACCCCATGCTATCTCCCACCTGCATAGTGGTATCGCTTCCTGCCCAATACTGTGATTCAAACGAAGTTTTTCAAAAAAAGTTTGGCAGCGAGCAAGCTGTTTATTCCACTGCAGCCCGACGTGCATTTCGCGATTGGGCAGCGTCTCCACTTTGCCTAATTGTAAAAAGCCAAAGCATGAAACTCCCTCCGCATCAAACACCCGGTCACGTCTTCCGAACAGGACGGAGCGTGAATACCCGATAACAAATCCAATCGCGTAAGCCCAATCGGACGAAAACACTCGATGCCAATATCTGGGCCGAAAACTTGGTACTTGTTGATATTTCGCACGATTGCGGCTCCAGCTTAGGGGATATCCTGCTTGGCCTCGATTAACACCATCAATGGATGCCGAGTCTTTTGAGAAGTTTCACGCGAGGGTTGTTGATAGGCATCGCAGGTTTGCGAAAGCCAGCACCCCACCACATATACCTATATCCCAACCGCGCACATGCGTGCCACCGCTGGCAGCCTAATGTGCGACGAATTCGGACGTGTGGTTTTCATGGGACTTGCAGATTGGAATGACAGACCGATCCCCAAAATTTTCATCGACCCGCGCAGCTCTGATAACCACAACACCTGTGTTTTCGAAGACGTTTTGGCCAGACCTGAGCTCCATTCCCATCGGCACCATTTACCAACTCACCCCATCCTTGGCCGCAGCCAAAGACTCGGTAGAGGCCTGTCTTTAGGCGAAGTCGGGGAATCCTCAGCAAATCAGAGTATGAGCTGCTTGATGCCAAAAAAGCGGTTAGTCAGCTGCCGATCCCAGCTTCATTTTTAAGAATTGCAACTGGCTGCGAGCTTCGTCCGCCCATGGGCCGGTAGGAGAGAGGGTGACAAAACGCTCCCAGTGTCGGATCGCTTGCTGAAAATTGCGGTCAGCTTGTTGCAAGCGAGCTAACTGAAAATGCACGTCCGCGTAATCGGTGTGATACTCCAAAGCGCCCTGCAGCGCTGAGATCGCGTGTTCGTATTGCCCGATTTCAGCCAACACACACCCCAAAGCGGCACGTGCCTCGACCATTGTCTCGTCCAACTCGATGGCCATGTAAAACCGTTCGCGGGCTGCTTCACAATCCCCAATCCGAAACAGTAACTCACCGACACGTAAACAAATATCGGCATCGGGACCGAACGCTAACTGCAGCGAGCGATAGACCTCGATCGCCTCGCTCAATTCCCCCGCACCTTCGAGTTGTTCGGCAAGCTCGATGTACTCATCGACCCGACTGTGCATGTTCAAATCTGCAGGTTGCGAAGCTGCAAACGGGAGTATATTTGCTTCGGCTTCCCAATCCGTTTGGTCGCCATCCGTCTCTCGGTGTTCAAAATCCAAACGCCGCTGGCCACCAGGTTCAACCAAGCCTCCCGCCTGTCTCAGCAGAATATCTTTCCCATCAACCAAAATTGATAATTGATTTAATGGGCGTTGCAGCTCGGGCAGCCATGAGGCAAGTCGCCGCAGGTTGCTCTCAATGGCCTTGGGCTCCAAACCCAGCTCGACCAATGTCGCAATCTGTTTCGCGGCCAGCACTTCCTCAAAATCGAAGTAGGGCAGCTTGCTAATATTGCTGACGGGCTGAATGAGTCCACGACGCTGCCAACTACGGATGGTAGAGACGGGGACTCCCAGCAGGTCTGCGACCATGGAGCGTGAGTAAAGACTTCGCACACCTTCGTGGTGTTCGTCGAAAAACATCTCCAGTTGAGACTTACCGACAACCTGGATCGCCCCAGACTGCAGACGCTCCATAATTCCAACCGGCAATTGCTCGCGGAGTGAATCAGCATCGGTACCGACGGAATCGACAATGAGCAAATCGACTTCCGGTTCGTGGGGTGAACGTACGGTGGCGCCTGCGGGCACCAACAAAGCCTCCAATTCGGGGTCGTGGAAACCGACACAGGCAACCGTCCTACCCTGCAATTCGAGGGTCGGCGTTTCACCAGGCCTTTGAAAGGGCACCGTAGAGGGTGAGTCAGTTGCCCGGTTGTCTTGATCGTCCATAGATCTCAAGCGGTTAGCGAGTTTGGGTTTTCAAAGCCAATGCCCGCTCATTGTCTGGGGAAACTTTTATGTGTCCAGCGGGTCTTCCAGTTTATCGCTTTGATTTTTATCTTTTGGCTTGGCAGGGGCATCTAAACCCGGATCATTGCTAGACTCTGCCGCCTTTTCGCTGTCCAACGAAGGACGCTTATCTGCCGCAGATTGGGCGTCCTTTTCTCCACCAGCCTCTTTTTTGCGAAGCTCACCCGTGAACTCATTCTGTTTGGGGGTGACTGTTGTCAAATCCGACTCGGGTTTTAGTGTCGTTTCAGGGAAGACATCCTTGGAGCTGCCTGGCACCTCTTTCAATTCGACCTTGGGCCGGGCTGATTCGACGCGTACAGGCTCTTCCGAAATCGTGCTTTCGGTGACGATCGGTTGCGATACGATTGGTTGCGATACGATTGGTCGCGATGTGACAATTTCATTTTGCGAAGTCGGCACGGTCGCGTAGGCGGGCATCTGAATCGGATTGCCCCACATATCCACTGGGACTCGCATCATGATGGTGCGGGGCACCTGAATGGTCGATTCCACAGGAATGCGACGTGTCACGACGACGGGAACTTCCACCTCGTTTTCCACAGACTCCCACCGGCACACCTGTACATCTTGAACCTCGACACGTTCGACAGTTTCAAAGCGTTGCTTGGTCACCGGTACTTTGCGAACCATTTCCTGCCGTTGGTAGGTAACGCGTTCGATGGGAATGCGTTTGGTGACCATTCGTTTAACCGGTCGCTGCACCTGAACAGGTACTTTGCGAGTCGTAACGATCCGTTCGGTGCGCTGTGTTTGGACGGGCACCTTGCGGGTGACTATTTCGTCAACATACCGCGTCACCTGTACCGGTTCTTTACGAACCACCGTTTGCGGAACATAGGCTGTCCGCTGGACGGTTTGCGGCGTCATGGTAGGAACCAAGGTAGTTTGCGGGACGACTACGGCGGCGCCAGGAGTTGCTACCCAGTTGAACCCTGCACGCTGCCAGGTTGATTGGCCGGTCCAAGGATTGTATTGCCATCCGCGTTGTCGCCATTGCCACTGTGTCGTCGGAGGTAGATTTGCAACGCCATAACTGTTCACCGCAGCGGTACCGGCCGTGTACTGTGTTTCGTTGGTCACCACAGGACGGTAAACCGTCACATTCTGATCCTGCATCATGGTTTCGGTGATCGGTTTACGTACCGTTACCTGTTCTTCTCGGTAAGAAGTTTCCACGACCGGTTTTTCTTGGACCACCTGCTCTTCGCGCATCTCAGTGGTCGTTTCCCAAGTTGTTTCTTCAAAGGTTTGCTCACGATACCCGGTTTCGGTGACTGGCTTGAGAACCGTGTAGCGTTCTTCCCGAAAAGAAGTTTCGGTGACCGGCTTCAGCACTTTGTAACGATTTTCTCGCTGCTCGGTGGTCCAAACCGGTTTGTATGAGGTGGTGCGTTGCGTTTGATACTGGGTCTCCATTACCTCGCGGTAACTGGTAACCTTTTGTGTTTCGTAAACGGTCTTGGGCACCATTTGATATTGAACACAAGCATCCTGGGCAGTGACTGGTGGGCAAATCAATGAAATGCCCACGAGGAAGAGTGCGGAAAACAACACACGATTCATTTTGAAAACCCGTTAATTTTGAATCCGATGATGGAACCCGTACGACAAAGCCGCACGGTTCTTACCGAGGCGATGGTTGTCGCCGAGTAGGTGGACTTAAGTTTCGCGAAATTCAATTGCCTCTGCAAACAAAAACCTACGTATGCTCCAGCCTAATCAGACACAAATGGTCCCCCAGCCAACACTTACGAATTTTCAGTAACTTTTTCGGACTTTGCCGGATGCAACGGCGGCATGATTGGCAAAATTGACCTAACACGTTCGAATAATAAGGGTTAAGACACAACTTTACCTAATCCGAAAACTCTGACAGCACATTGCTTAGGCGTTTCTATGCAACACTTTCTAGAATCCTTTTCCGACACCGCTGCTAACTTGGCTTGCGATGAATGGTTGCTTCAGCGATGCGACTCCAGCGATTCACCTTGCGAGGTGTTACGTATTTGGGAGAACCCTGAACTTGCAGCGATCCTCGGTCGGAGTTCCAAGACAGCCGTGGAGATCAACGCTGCGTATTGTCAGCAAAACGGCATTCCGGCTTTCCGTCGCTGCAGCGGTGGCGCTTCGGTGATGATCGGGCCCGGCTGTCTGATGTATGCGGTCGTTCTTGATTACCGCTTAAGACCGCATCTCAGAATGCTGGATCGTGCGCATGCCTATGTAATGGAAAAGATGCAAACTGCGTTAGCAGCCTGCGGAATTGTCACTCAATTCCTCGGCACCTGTGATTTAACTGTCGATAGCCGCAAATTTTCTGGTAACAGCCTGCGCTGCCAACGCAACAGTTTCCTTTATCATGGCACCTTGCTGTACGACTTCGATTTAGCCTTGTTACATCAATGCTTAGGAATCCCACCCAGGCAGCCCGATTATCGTGCGGGACGTGGGCATCAAGAATTCGTGACGAATCTACCCGTCGACAGAGCAAAATTGACGGCGGCTCTATTGGAAGCGTGGAATCCATCTTCGCCTTACCCCGTCAGCGATTTAAAGGCGATCGAATCTCTGGCAGCGTCGAAATATCGTGACGCGGCCTGGAATAACAAATTGTGATCTGTGAAACAGGCGGACTTTGTTGGCGTTAGCTCAGAGATCCGCTACCAAGGTATTTCCATATAGCCAACGATCTGGGCTGCCAACTGATCCATGAGTCGTTGCTGAGCCGTCATTAAGGATTGGCCGCCCTCGGGGATGAACACGACGTCTTCCTCCAGATCCAAGACCTGGCGTTCCATGAGCGGGACGCCACCACGATCGGTCCATGTGACCTCCAGACGCATCACGTATTCGAGGGTGCGTGGATCGTCATAAACGGTTTCCGAGAGCACTCGTTTTCGCTCACGGATGATGCGACCGGTGAGAATGCTCTGCGCCCGACTTGCGGACGTCACCTTAAAAGGCGTACTCAATTCTACCTGCTTGACCACTGCCTCGGTCAAACGTTGCCCAAGAAATCTGCGATAGGAATTACTTTCAAAAATGGCAACGTGAACCGTTTGAATATCGAAACGGTACATTGTCGATGCGCCGAATTGATAAGCCTTGCATCCTGTCAATGAGACGAGGAGACTTAGCACCAAGACGTAGCTGAAATAGGAAGTTCGTGGCGACAACTTGCGATCCTGCATGTTCGTCTAACGAAAAATGGACTCTCGATTACCGGGCGAAAGAAGTGGCTTGTTTCGTTCCTTCACAGGAAACAAATCAGCGATCCAGGGCACTTTTTGCGCGGGAACGTCAGGGCGGCCGCCGAGTGCAGCAATCCGCTCATCCGCTTCGCCTGCCAACGTGGTATCGTCGTAATTATCGGTTACTTTGGCGTAATAAAATTTCGCCGCACGGTTCTCTCCCCGTTTTTCATAATACTGGCCCAAGGTCCAATCTCGTTCAGCCAGCAGTTCGCGAATGCGTGTCGCCTCGCTGGCTAAATAATCTCGTTCCTGTTCAATTTCATTGGGAAATTGACGCACCATTGCTTCCATGATTTTTTCAGCTTTGAGCAAATCCGTTCCGTCATAATTTGGACCACGGTAAGATGCCAGACGTGCCTTGAGCTCAAACAGGTGAGCATAAAATTGATGCGAACTGCCGGGGTAAGTCTGCCGTAGATCTTCGTAGGCGTCAGCGGCATCGGCATAACGTCCAGCTTCAAAAAATGCATTCGCTAAAGCCAACGTGGCGTCATCAGCTAATTTTCCGGTCGGATCATCTAAACGGATGCGGTGCAAGATGCGTCGCCCCTCTTCATCCAATCCGGAGTTTGGCCGACTGGAATCTCCAATTGCCCAACCCGCTCCGTCGCGGTCCATGGAAAGCCAATACATAGCGATCTCCATCCGCCGCTGCTCGATCAGATCCAACTGCCTGCTTCCCGAATATTTATTGAGCAAGATTTCAAATGCCCGATTGGAAAGCACATAATCATCGGCAAAGAACCGGGCCTCACCTTGTAGAAACAGAGCATCATGTTCTAGTGCGGAATCCGGCCAGCGATTGGCAGCGATTTCAAACTGGGTGGCGGCTTCGCGAAATTGTTCTTGCAGGGCATCTCGCGTTTCTTCGCTGATGGCTTCCGTATCCTGGCGACTCCAATCCGCGAGCGCGCGATCGTAAATTTCTTTACCTTCACGGAATGCTGCTTCCCCACCTTCTTGGGTTTGACCCGAGAATCGGGCCTGCACCGTTGTGCCGATACGACTGGGACTTAAATCGCCCCACTGCATACGGTCAGGGCTCTTTTCACCGAAGACGTCATATTCATCGTCCTCACCGCGAGCCGCGTTGGCGTCCGTTCCCAAAAGTCGACCCAGCGACCAACTTGACGAACCTTCTCCGGACTTAACGGAGCTACATCCTGAAATCGCAAATAAGCTTGCCACCCCAAGGAGGAGCATCGAACAACATAGATTGGATTGTTTCACGGGACTTCCTTGTCCTGGTTATTTCAAAATTTGTCTCGTTATTCCCTGAATGCTTGTTTCAACCAAGCCTGCATTTTCGGACGGTAACCAATAAGGTCCGCCACATATTGCTCCAGCAATCCTCCCAATTCTCCGCAACTGGATTTTGTGGCCTCCACATTATCCAAAGAGATCGTTGGCTCCGATAACTTTCGCATTAACAACAGTGTTTCCTTGTTAAGTCCAACCACATTCCGTTTGCCGCTGCGACAACGTGGGCAATACACACCACCCGCCAACATGCCAAACGCAACGCGTACTGCGGAGCTTGAATCAACAACCGGGTTACCGCATCCCACACAATCATCCAGCGAGGGTTGGTGCCCGAGTGCGGTCAGCAATCCCAACTGAAATTGCAACAATTGCAATGCCACATGAGGGTTTGCTGACGAATCAATCTCGTCGATGGTACGCTCTACAAGGTCATAAAGTTCAGGTTGAGGATCCGCAGGGTCTGTCAGTGCCGAAACCAGTTCGATCACATAAAGTCCCGCATAGAACCTCGACAAATCGGAAGACGAACTGCGAAAACGACGAAGCAGTTTTGCCTCGGTCAACAGATCCAGCTTGTCTAAAGATTTGCGGAGGAACACTATGCGACAGGTTGTTAGCAAGTCAATAGCGCCCTCAAAGGGACTCCGCAAGCGTCGGGCACCCTTTGCCATAGCCGTTATCTTGCCGAAATCCCGTGTGTAGAAAGTTACCACACAGCTGGTTTCGCTGAATTCAACGACTTTTAATACAACACCGGTGGTCTTCTCTGCTGGCATTTTCCTGCTTGCAAGCGGCCAATTTCTGCAGCTGCTGGCTTTATTAGATCGGGGAAATTTTCGTTTTTATCGTCACGCCGATGGAGCAGATTAACCAATGGGTAGCCGACGCAGTTCGCGTTCTGTTACTGACCATCACCAGCGTTCGAGACGCTGGACGCTTCTCCGTTTTCTTCACCAACTTTTGGCTCTTCAATGGAAGCAGCGTCCCCCTCCAAGAGAATTTCCACAAAAGAGGCAATCACATGATAGGGCAAGATCCCTGGAAACGCCGCTCGCAACTTGCCTTTTTCGTCCACCAGTACCGTGGTTGGAAATCCTCGCGACCGCTTTAATTGCTTCCGCACTTGAGGCCCTACGACCAAGCACTCGATGTCCAAATTTTGTTCCGTAAGATAATTTCTCAAGCTCTCAGAGGCAGCCTCATCTTCCTCGTCAGGAACACAGGCGACACTCAAAACCGCAAGGTCTTCGTCTGCAAACTTTTGTTTCAGCCGATTAAGAATGGCGAGGTTTTTGTGCGAAACGCGATTACCCGGTGTCCAAAAGGTCACGACCTTTAACTTCTCTCCCTTGTCCGATAATTTAACCAGCTCACCATTCAAGTTGGGAAACAGGAGGTCGAAGTTGGTTTGTTGAAAGTTGGCGATTTGTTCCAAGATGGACACACGCAAAGCCGTTTTATATTTGACCAAGTCCTCCCCCAACATCTCTTGAAAATCGGGACGCTCTGAAATCTCCATCAGGTCCATATCGTTGAGCATGAAGTTCACATTGTTGAAGCCCCTTTGAATGGCTTCACGCAGTGAGGCGATACACTTTTCTTGTTCCCCGTCGACAGCAAAGGCACATGCTTCGTTATAAAAGACGTACGAATTATTGTTGCGGAACTTGGCGATATCGTCGGCACTGACATTCTCCACATCGCTGAGTTGTCTTTCCAACTCGCGAGCCAACTGGGCAGCTTGTTTATGCCGTTCGTAACCTTCTGCTTTTTTACCGCTGGTCACTAATTGCGTGGCGTAGCTTTTGATTTGCCTGAAATGGGTCAGCTTGATCTGAACATCATTCGGAAAAGCGACTTGCAATTGCTCTAGCATATTGATGGCCCGAGGAAGATCTCCTTGAGTTACCAGTCGCAACGCTTCCGCCATGGCCCGCGATTTACTTTGGGGCTTTTGTGCTTTCTCCGTGTCCGTTTGCTTTTGAGCTGCTTGCTCCTGAGCAATTACCGCGTCCGCACAAGAAACCGCAAGGATCGTTATCAGACACAATAGAACGATTAACTTGAAGCTAGAAAATCGGTTAATGCAAAATTGACGTTCGTACATATTTACAACGGTACTTTTCGGGAATGAGGATAAGCTCAGCATGCTAAAGTTGACCTCTAATAATACCATTTGGCAGATGCCTCGGCAGGGCAAAAATCTGGCTTACAGCGGCTAACCCGTACCATTTATGACGACCAGGGAAGTGGCGTCGACTTGGCAATCACCTAAACCACCCCTGCGGGCAAGCACTTGCGCAAATCAAACCTCACCTCAGCACCGGGCACATGGCGTCCAATGATCCGGCTGGCCGCGCCCGTGTTGGGGGAAGAGTCACTGACGCTGATGGTGACATGGACTGACTGGTACTTAACGGGCCGGTATTTGATGGAGGGTGGGGATGCTGTCAAAGCGGCGATGGGCTTGATGGGTTATACGATGTGGTTAATCCCAAGCCTATTTGCCGCCATCGCGATCGGTGCCACCGCCATCATCGCCCGCCGTGTGGGCGAAGCCGATTTCCGGTCCGCGCAACACACCGCCAATCAAGCCATTATGTTGGGCATGTTTTTTGCCATTGGCATCACGGCTTTAACGGTTTGGCACGGAGTGGATTTTGTGGAAGCAATGCACTTAAAGGGGCAAGCCGCAAGTTACGCCCATGAATACTTGTGGATTATTGTACCCGTCATACCGCTGATCATGTTGGAACAGGTGGGCGCCGCTTGCTTACGGGGAGCCGGCGATACGGTCACAGGCCTCGTTGCAAAATTGGTTGTGGTCATCGTTAACGTGGCGGTCAGCTTGACTTTAGTAGTCGGCTTATTCGGTGTCGAACCGATCGGGTGGCAGGGCATCGCTTTGGGAACAGCGATTGGCCATGCCTGCGGCGGTACGATTTTACTGACCGCACTGATTTATGGCCGCTACGGTCTGAAACTGAATTGGGGCATGTTACGCCCCCAGACAGACATCTTAAGGCGATTGTTGAAAGTGGGATTACCAGGCGGTTTCGATGTCGCCACTTTGCTTTTCAGTAATTTAATTTTCGTTGCTGTGATCAACAGTTTGGGCACCGCAGCGGCAGCGGCACACGGTTTGGCTGTGCAAATCGAAGCCTGCGCTTACTTACCAGCCAACGCGTTTCACGTTGCAGCCGCCACTTTGACCGGCCAGTTTCTCGGCGCAGGCTTACCCGCGCGTGCTCAACGAGGGGCCCTGCTTTGTATTGGCTCATCGGTCGTCGTTATTTCCTTTACCGCTTTAGCGATGTACTTTGGCGGCAGCGACTTGGCAGCTTGGTTTACCGGCCAGCCCGACGGTGCCACCACAATCCAAGTCGCCCGATTACTAAAGGTCATTGCCTGGGCTTTGCCATCGCTTTCCATCGTGATGGTCACCACAGGTGCCTTGCGGGGTGCCGGAGATACGATTTGGCCCCTGCTCATTACCATGGCGGGATTCTTTCTAATCCGGATTCCGCTGGCGATTTTCTTTTCCATGGAAACGATCGAATTACCTTACGGGCAAATCTCAATCCGCGGCATGGGGTGGGGCGTCGCTGGGGCCTGGATCGCCATGGCAATCGATCTTTTCATTCGCAGCGGTTTAGTTTTGTGGAGATTCTTCCTCGGAACTTGGAAGAAAAAGCAGATCTGACCTTTCGATATTCCTGAGATTGGCCCTACCCGGAACTCGGCCGTGGCTTGATAATACGTTATCGTCGGTAACCTTTGAGCAACGGCGAAACATCCCATTCCGAAAAGGTGAAATCCAAAATGAAACGAGTCAGCAACAGCCTGCTCGCGTGCATTAGCCTTTTCCTTTTCGGCTTCTGTCACGGTTGCAACCAATCACCACCTCCGAGCAGCACGGCTTTACAACGCGGAATCCAGTATCTGGTTTCCCAGCAAGCGGACGACCATCTTTGGCATTCACCCAATTACGGAAATCTCAAGGACGGCGCCGCCATCACGGCTCTCGTGCTGGACGCTCTGGGCGACGGCACGGGCACTGAAAAAGGCAATTTACAAAACGCGTTAGATGCGCTGTTACCCATGATTCAGGAAACCGGATATGTGACCAATGCAGACGGACCCGATTACACCAACTACGCTTCGGCCATGCTGGTCGCCGCTATTTGCCAGCTAAACCTCAAGGCACCCGACGACCTGACGGCCAAACTGGGGTCCTATTTAGCTGAGGCACAACTCGACGAGGCTGAGGGATTTCAGACTAGTGACGTTGATTTTGGTGGCTGGGATTTGACAGGCTGGATGACCGGACAACGCCCGACCACAGGAAGCAACATCTCGGTATCAACAGAAGCTCTCGAGGCGTTAGTCTTGTTGCGTTCCCAGCAAGTAGATCAGGGTAAGCACCCGGTTCCCCAAGCGGTATCAGGAGAAACGGCCATCCAACAATCCGCGTCTTGGCTAGCGCGGATGCAAAACCCCGACGGTGGCTTTTTCTTTCATCCGCAACGAAAACATATTGGTAACAAGGCTGGCTGGGTTAAGCAACAGGAGCGGACGGATCCTGAAAGTTATGGGACAGCTACCGCCGACGGGCTACGCATGCTGACGGCATTGGGGCGGACGCCCAATGACGATTCTGTCAAGCAAGCCGTTAGCTGGTTGGTGCAACACAAAGATTTATCGAGGGTACCGGGATTCGACCCAGCGGGAGATACCGCATCCTGGGGCTTAGGATTGCGTTACTACTACTACCAATCGCTCAGTCAATCCTTGGCATTGCTTCCCGAAAAGGACGGGCGGCAAGTCGCCGAGCAGATCATTAAAATTCTCCAGAGCGAACAAAACGCAAACGGAAGCTGGAGTAATCCCAACGCCCGCATGCGAGAAGACGATCCGTATATCGCGACCAGTTTTGCCATCATTGCATTGCGAAATTGCGAGTCGTATCTGAAATCACTGGGCACTCCTTAGCCTTATAACAGGCTCGAAGATTGACGGGTTCACTGCGCTGCCGCTTGCTCTTGCTTATAAAACTCGACGACCACCGGTCGCGCGTAAACAAATCGATTGATATGCGGCCGTTTTTCTAAGAGGAGCGTCTGTGCCTGCTCTGGAGACATGCCTCGATGGCGAATCAACCAGCACATCGCCACCGTCGCGCTGCGGGCCCGTCCCGCTTTGCAATGAACATAGACGGTTCCGCCATGCTGAGTGTGTTGTTGGATGAAATCCACAGCCTTGTTAACGCTCTCCAACGATGGATGGGTAAAGTCGACCGTGGGCACTCGCAACTGCACGATATCGTGTTGTTTGTAGGCCTCCACAGGACCCGCGTACTCGGCGCAGGTATTCACCACACAGGTGACTCCCTCCGCAGAAAGAGGAGCGACATCTTTCTCGAAGGGCAGGGCCCCTACGATCAAGGTATCATCAATGCGATCCCACCAATTTCGCACACGGAGCCATCGCCCCAGCAACATATTCCAGATCAACGTGGGAACGAAGACTACCGTCGCCTTGATTTTTTCAAACAATGCAAACCTCAGATCCGAGGGCGGAATCTTCCGCCATTTTCCAAATATTCTTTGTCAGACCCCGTTCGCCCGACTGCGAAGACAATTCTTAACCAGTTGACGACGCTTGGCAATCGTGAAGAATAAAGATCCTCGTTTAGGCAGTGCCGTTTTGGGACCTCAAGGAAATAAGCTCATGTCGGAATCCATCCAATCACTCGTCGCCAGCGGAACCAAATTATGGCTCGATTCCATCGATCCCGACTTGGTCGTACAAAACAAAGCGATGGGGGCAACCGGAGCAACCAGTAACCCCATCATTATCGCCAACCTAATCAAGACAGGTCGGTTCGATAGCGAATTGCAGAAGATCGCCTCCAAAATCGATGGCGATGTCAACGTCACCTGGGCTTTGACCGATCACCTTGTACGCGACGCCCAAGCGGCGTTTCATGATGTATGGCAAGCCAGCCAAGGTAACAATGGTTACGTTAGTTTCGAATTGGATCCGCTTCTGGAGGACCCCACACGCGGTCCCTCCCATGAGGAAAGAGTGGCGTCTTACATCCAGACGGCGTTGCACTGGAACGAAGGCAACGATAATCGCATGATCAAGGTTCCTGCTACCCCTGCGGGCCTGGATGCCTTGGAAGAAATGGTAGCTGCCGGGGTAAATGTCAATGTCACGCTGGTCTTTACAGATCGGCAGTACCAATTAGCCCGCGAAGCGGTGTGGCGTGGTGCTCAAAGGCGACAGGACTTGAGCAACTTCAAAAGTGTTTACTCCATCTTTGTCAGTCGCATCGACGTCTACACTGAAAAACACGTTCCCCAATTGTCGGCGGAGGCACAGGGGTTGGTCGGTATCGTCAACGCTCAGCGCATCTGGCAGGACAACCAAAACTGGTGGGCCGATAAAAACTGTCCGCTACAACAGGAGATCATCTTCGCCAGCACGGGCACCAAGAAAGCCTCGGACCCTGCTTGGAAATACGTCGCGGCGTTAGCGGGAAGCGACATCCAGACGAATCCCCCGGCGACCAACGATGCCGTCGCCGAAAGTGGCACCTCATTCGAGCGTAAGTTAGACCAACTGCCGGCCGCTGAGATCCTTGCCGAAATCGACGAACATGTCGATTTCGCACATTTGGAAGAGACGCTGATGCGGGAGGGCATTGATAAATTTGCCGCCCCGCAAATTGCCTTATTGGAACTGGTCGGCGAAAAGCGGGCCGCCATGGCCACTTAGAAACCGGCGATTACTCAGTTTCTAAGTCATAAAAATCAACAATTTGCTGCCAGCATTCTTCCGGGGAATCGGCGTAAGTAAATAGTTTGAGGTGGCGATCCTGGATGACGCCTTCGTCAGCTAGGAACTGAAAGTTCAAAATCGATTTCCAATAATCTTTGCCATACAGAATGATCGGTACGCTCTGCATGCGTTCCGTCTGCCGCAATGTGATGGCGGTAAAAAACTCATCCAACGTACCGAAGCCACCGGGAAAGCAAATTAATGCTTTGGCACGCAACAAGAAATGCATTTTGCGAATGGCAAAGTAATTGAACTGGAATGCCATCCCCGGAGTCACGTAGGAATTGGGGAGTTCTTCGAAGGGCAATAGGATACTCAAACCGATCGACGGTGCGCCGACATCAAAAGCACCGCGATTCGCCGCTTCCATGATCCCCGGTCCGCCACCGGTTTTGATAATAAACTCACCGGCCGGAATGGTTTGAGCGTATTCGGAAACCATCCGCGAAAACTCTCGACACTCATCGTAATAACGAGATTTCGCTACGTAATTTTTCGCGACTTCCACTTTCCGAGCTGCCTCGGCATCGTCCGGGTTTTCCGCTAATGCCGCTTCGGCCTTGGCCAACAAATCGGCGGCTTCCTTACCCTCTTTTATTTGCGTGCCCCCGAACACCACGACCGTTGAACGAATTCCTTTTTCTTCCAGCAGCATTTCCGGCTTGAGCAACTCCAATTCCAAGCGGAGCGGGCGCAAATCCTCACGGCGAATGTAATCAGGATCCATATAGGCTAGGCGATAAGCAGGATCGTTAATTATTTTCTCTTGGCGAATTTTGGCAGCGTCGTCAGACAATTGAAATTCTCCGTGCGTCGTGATTCTCGAGTGGATTAAGAAACTTATGCCATCTTGTGTAACGAGTTTGCTGCGGCTTGCCAATGCCAGCGAGGCACCCAACAAGGTGTCCGAGGCTTCTTGATCGCTGCTCGTTAAACGCCTCGAGGATTCAGCAAAACCGCGCGTTTCGAAGCGATTACCGGTTCCGGCAACGAGGATTTCAACTCATCCTGCCCGCCAACCGCTGTTCAAAGTTCATTTTTACGTGGCCAAATCACAAAATCAGCACCCTTTTGAGCCGGTTGATCGAATTGATAACGGCTGGTGGGCTCCGGGACCCAATCGTTTTCCCGACTCCATTCCTCAATGCCAATTTCCACATCGGGTCGACCGCCGCCGGGGAAAATTCGCGGACGGAAACCTTGGTTATCCTCACCATCCAAACCCACACTGTAGATGACAAAGGTCTCCCCTCGACGATGATACTTCAGTGAATCTCCACTCAACGGATCCACGGGAAGTGATTCTAAAAAACCATCTAGTAGATCGTTCGCAGAAGCAGGCCAAACACCCTCTCGAATACGATACCGTTTAACAGCCAGCGCCATTAAAACCCCTTCGCGCTGGGCCCGGGACTTCAATAAAATTTGGTGTAAAGCATCGCCATCAGGAAACAGCGAGACCAAAACAGGATGTCTGATTGCTGCCTGCCGCATCTGTTGATCCAAGTCATCCCAAGTCGATTTGCTATACACGGGCGACTTTAGCTGAGTCTCCATCGACGCCAACCAGGATTCCATTTGCCGCGTCGTTTCACGTCGCGGTGCAATACTGAATAATGCCACGGGGCCGATCAAAAATTGATTAACCAGACGAACCCCGGTGAATCGCTCTCCCATAATCAAGCCGGTTGCATCCAGAAACGCAAGTCCCTGCTTGGTTATCCTGCCATCGCCCTGACCGTTATTCGTGTAAACCCTTTGGATCGTATCCAACATCATGAGACGCTCACCCGACAGATTTAGATCATCGCTCTGCTCTCTACTTTGAATCGCTTTTTGCACTCGCGTTAATTGATTCAGGGTAAATAAATTCGGGTTTTTAACTAGCAAATCATCGAGTAGTTCGAGGCCGATTTGTTCAACTGAAACGGCCACAAGTTTACATACCAGAATTTTTGATTCGGCGGCCTGATGGGCCAGCCCCATGATGGATTCAAGGTTCTTGACGACGCGATCTGTATCTCCCTGCTGGACTGCATATCGGGAGTCGACCGCGAGAATCCTGGAAGCGGTCCGAAAACTCTGGATGTGTGTCAGCAGCAGGTTAATGATAGATTCAGCCAGCAGATGATCGACATCTGCCGCCACCCCCGCGACTCCCAAACCGCCCCCTATAGGTCCCTCCGCGGGAAAGTCTGGAAAGAGAGCGGCGCGATCCTCTAGCGAGTGGTCATCCAGGTTAGCGCACAGGGCCAGCCCTAAGTTCGGGGCTCGTGCTCCCGCTCTCAACGAATCCAAAAACCGCGTTGAGTCTTCGAGTTGCTTGATTGCGATGATCCATTCCGCATCAGCAGGCCGAACCAACCGCGTGCCAGATCCGTCGGTGATTTCCAGTTCCTTAAAATTGCGGCGGCCGCCCTCACAAAATTCGTACTCGGCC
>JAAEPL010000114.1 GCA_024232675.1 Planctomycetaceae bacterium | reverse complement strand
TTTAATGGCAATAAGAGAACCATAGAGACAGGCTTTTCCTTGTCCGTTCTTGGCCTCTTTCTCTGTTTTAACGCTCCGAGAGCATTTTCTCAACAGATTCGTCCAATGCATGGGGAAGGCCAGTTTTTATGTAGATGTCGGATCACAAAGTCGTTTAAGCTTCTCGACTGACACCCGCGTCGTAGTCGCACCGGAAAAATCTGGGTGGTTATTTAACCGCCCGCACGGATTTTTGGGCGTGTTCTGGGCCAGTGATGGATTCAGATCCTTGTGTGAAGTTTACGAGCAAATTACCATTTTTTAGTAGTTCGCATGTCCATGAAATCCATCAGGGGGATCAAATGAAAGGACGCTCTTTTCTCGTCGGCTGTTCTGTTCTGCTTTTTCTTTTCTCGCAGGCTCAGATTCAAGCCCAACTCGCGTCTCAACCGCTCGAACAGTTCAAGAAAAATAATCCGGGAGCCCGATTCTATGGCTCCCAGTTCTACCGCCCAACCGATCAGAACGATGAGGCACGCGGTGGAATGACGGCCATTTACGGCACCATCCTGTCCATCGGTGACACACCGGAAGAAAGTGCTTTGCGACACGTCAACGAAGTTCGCGGAGCGTTGGGTGCCGAGATTGGCACACTAGTCCCTGAGATCAAAGAAAGCGGCGAAGTCACTCAGGGGGTCATGTGGAACAAAAAAACCCAGACCCACAAATTCAGCGTTCTGCGGTTCAACCAGTACATTGATGGCATTCCTGTCTTCCGCTCAGGGGTAGGTTTTTTGGTCCGCAACATGGATAACTATCCACTGGTCATGTCGGGTTTCACCGTTAAGGATCTGTCCGGTGCACGCCTTGTGATTCCGCAAGCTGGCGACGCCCCCCAGGTCAGCGGTGACATGCTGGAAAACGTTTCGGCTTTGATGAATGCCGCGCCCGTTGAACGATCTGTTTTGCAGCGCAAGGCTCGACGACAACGCTTGGAAGTAGAAGTTAGCGATGAAGAGTATGTCATCTTCGCTGGCGTTGACGGTGAGTTTGCGGAACCCGAACTAGCAGTTTCCTTCATGGCAACCCGCGGATCCGTGCGCACCCTTCCCGATTATCACAAACACTTCGTGATCGCTTCGGCGGCAACGGGAGAAATCCTGCATGAAGAGAATCAAATCTGCCACTGTGCCGTTTGTATGGTCGACGTGACAGGTTCCGTTGAAGGTCGAGCCACCGACGGCATGGAATCGTTAAATTGTGACCCTACGGCAATAACCGCTTTGCCGTACATCGAAGTTGGAATTAATGGTGGCAGCTCGGTATTCGCTGATAAAAAAGGCGAATTTATTATCCCCAACAGTGGTGGCAGCAATGTCACAGTTACGGCGAAGCTCCGCGGACCGTGGTTTGAAGTTTTTGACGAGGCAAACGGCAACCAAACACCCGAGATAACTCAAGTGGTGTCGCCATCGGGCCCCGCCAGTCTCCTGTTCAATCCCACGACCTCTGACGATTTAATGACGGCCAACGTCAATGCCTATCTCGATACCAACGTCGTACGTGATTACGTCTTAAGTTACGAGCCCAACTTTCCCACCATCGCAACGCAAACGGGATTCAATATCAATACGAATATCAACTCGTCCTGCAACGCGTTTTATGACGGCAGCTCGGTCAACTACTACCAAGCAGGTGGTGGATGCAATAACACTGCCTTTTCAGGAGTGATCTACCACGAATACGGACATCACTTGATCAACGTCACCGGCAATGGCCAAGGCCAAATGGGCGAG
>JAAEPL010000113.1 GCA_024232675.1 Planctomycetaceae bacterium | reverse complement strand
ATGATGTGATTTGCTAAAGGGTCAGGGCCAGTTGGGAGTTGGTCAGGGAATAGCTTGGAAAGACCACCTAGGTTGTTTTCCAGACGGGGTGTGGGAGGGGGAGTTGACCTGCTCGGTTTACGTTGAGCGACTTGCGCTTGGGGCGCATTTTGGCCAACCTTGAATAGGTGCTCACAACTCGAACATTTCAGACTTTTGCCTGTCATGTCTCCTTTGAGTTGGTACTGTCGGCCGCATTTGGGGCAAGCAATGATGCTCAAGTTTCTCTCCAGATTAAAGATGCGTTTTCCATTTTGGTTAGATCTCGCTTTTCGAGCAAGTCTCCAGCGGCTAATTAATTTGCCGAAAATCGAAAGGCCCAAAATGTCGGCCTAAATCCATGACGCTCGGTACCTTGCGAACGGAAAAATGCCTGTAGTTCATAAAAAACGCGGTGTTATCAATCACACAGCGATCGGGAGACAGTTGAGCCGCTATGGAGCTTCCCAGCGGTTCCAATATTTCCGGTCGTAGGGAACCTGCGGGGAAGGTAAATACTTTCGGTCAGTCAAAAGGGGCGGCAGGCAGTCTAGCTTGAAAACAGAACCTATATTTTCGTGTCTTTGAAAAGGTAGGAGGGAGCGTCCCTTTTGTTCCCTTTGAGTATTCTTTCTTCCCACCAGCCCCAACTGGAAAATAGTTATGAGTAACGGATTAACCGCGAATAGCAACTCACAATCGGATTTTGATGCGCTAAAGCAGCGTATTCACCAACGCCTGATTGGGAAGCTCGATTTAAATCGCATTGGGGAATTGGAAGGCGATGTCTTAAAGCGTGAAATTCGCATGGTGGTCGAGCACCTCTGCGATAATGAAAACACGTTGTTAAATCGATCTGAACGAGATCGTCTTGTGGATGAAGTCTTGGATGAGACGTTTGGCCTGGGACCACTGGAGCTATTGCTAAAAGATCCTTCGATCAGCGATATTTTGATTAACGGCCCTAAGAATATTTACGTCGAACGACGTGGGAAAATGGAACGCACCGCGGTCGAATTTCGAGATAACGAACATCTTCATCAGATTATTGACCGGATTGTTTCTAAAGTCGGGCGACGTGTAGATGAAACCTGCCCGATGGTCGACGCTCGACTAGAGGATGGTTCACGTGTGAACGCGATTATTCCGCCGCTGGCTTTGGACGGCGCTGCGATGTCCATTCGTCGTTTTGGGAGCAATCCGCTGACTCTGGAGGATCTGCTTGAATTCAAAACATTCACACCTGAAATGGTGATGTTGATGGAAGGAGCTATGAAAGCTCGCTTGAACATCGTGATATCTGGTGGTACGGGCTCTGGTAAAACCACGCTCCTAAATACACTTTCCAGTTTTATCGGCAACCAGGATCGTATCGTGACGATTGAAGATGCCGCGGAATTGCAATTACAGCAAGACCATGTCGTTCGTTTGGAAACTCGTCCCCCCAATATCGAGGGCAAGGGGCAGGTAACCGCTACTGACCTCGTGAAAAACTGCCTGCGTATGCGTCCCGAACGAATCATCATTGGTGAGTGTCGTGGACCGGAAACTTTGGACATGTTGCAGGCCATGAACACAGGCCATGATGGATCCCTGACCACGACTCATGCTAACTCGCCACGTGATTGCATTGGGCGTTTGGAAACGATGATTTTGATGGCCGGGTTTGATTTGCCGATGAAGGCCATGCGATCTCAGATTTCCAGTGCGATCCACTTGATCATTCAAGCGAACCGACTGCAAGGTGGCCCACGAAAAATCACACACATTACAGAAGTGGTGGGAATGGAAAATGACGTCATCGTTATGCAAGACATTTTCCGCTACGTCCAGGACGGGATTGATGAAAATGGCAAAGCCGTTGGGCGATTTCTCTGCACCGGAGTACGTCCGCGATGCCTCGATCAATTGAATGCCGCTGGGATTCGCTTACCCGCCAGTATTTTCCAAGAACGGATCATGATGGCTGACTGATCGCGGTCAAGAAAAATAAATAGACATCTAATCGAGTTTCGAAATGTTTCAACTTCTTGTTTTTGGTTCCCTAGTCGTTTGTTTCGCCAGCCTAGCTGGCGGCATCGCGCTGGTTTTGCGGTCGCGGCAGGAGTCCGGGCAATTTGAAGATCGCTTAGCGAACATGACAGCCAACCGTGGTCGCGGTGGTAAAAAGCCAACTCGCACATCGATTCTGGCGCGTCCCCTGGAAGATGCGCCGGGCGTTATTGAAGAATTCATTAGTCGACGACTCGACCTGTCTAAAATCATTTACCAGGCAGGTTATCAAAACATGAGCGTGGGCAAGTTACTCGCGATTAGTCTGGGAATCGGTGTGGCTAGTTCTCTGCTTTATATTGCCTTCGGGCCAGCGAAGGCATTTGTTCCGTTCATATTTTTCACGACCGTGTTCTTGCCTTTGGGTTGGTTGTTGATGAAACGAAAACGCCGCATGCGGCATTTCTCATCACAATTGGCCGATGCCATGGATGTTTTAGGGCGTGCTTTGAGGTCGGGGTATAGTCTTCCCGCGGGGCTGCAGCTGGTGGGTTCGCAGGTACCTGAGCCGTTGGGACCCGAGTTCGCCAAATGTTTTGAGCAACAGAATCTTGGTATGACCGTGGAGCAATCCATCGAGGATATGACGAAACGGGTGGGCAATGTTGATCTTCGGTTTTTTTCAACGGCTGTGATCTTGCAAAGGCAAACCGGGGGAGATCTGGCTGAGATCCTCGACAAGATTGGCCACTTAATTCGCGAACGTTTCAAAATTTTGGGGCAGATAATGGCGCTCACTGGTGAAGGACGCTTGTCCGGTGTAGTGCTGTTGGCACTGCCACCGTTATTGTTCGTTACCATGCTCAAATTGAATTATGACTACGTCATGATGTTGTTTGAAGAACCTCTGGGACGTCAGATGTTGGCTGGGGGTATTGTGCTACAAATCCTGGGCGCTATCGCTATCAAGAAAATCATCACGATTAAGGTCTAAAAGTGTATTCTATGTTT
>JAAEPL010000112.1 GCA_024232675.1 Planctomycetaceae bacterium | reverse complement strand
AGAGTGGCAGGCTGCCACACAACTGGCGCCCTCGGATGGCCACAACCTCGAACTAGCGACTGCCGTTCGGCCTCAGTTTGACGCGATCGCTCCCTTGCCCGCCAAGCCCTTGAATGCCATCGCTCAACCGGTACAAAATCTAAACACCCAGCAGTTAGTGGCAAAGCAGGCTCGTGCGACTCAGTATTCTATTTCACCCGAACCAGCGGCGGGTGGTAGATCTTTGGTACCTGTGCAACCGAAGCCATCATTCACTGGCAGCATCTCTCACCGCCAGCGAATGCACACGATTCGCGAAGGTGACTCATTGCCCAGCATCGCCCGAGAATATTTTGGCGATGCCGAAAAGTATTTGGACATCTACCTGTTGAACAAAGATGTACTTGCCAGTCCGGCCCACTTGCCTATCGGTGTGGAAATCAAAATACCAGCCGTCTGATTATCGCTTAGTCTGATTATCGATTAACAAGGCGATTTTGAATTTCAGCGTTTACAGTTCGGGCGCATGAATCACTCGCTGAGTCGACGCATGCGATTGGCCGCTATCTATTTCGAGCCTCGTTTGGCCCAGCGGAAATCCTGTTGACGACTGGCGACTTGGTTTTCGATGAATCTGCCAATGATGTCTCCCATCGCAGTGGTGTCCCCTCGCTTTTTGACGACGCGACGCCCTTTTTCAATTTCGAAGCGATGTTTTTCCAGGGCTTTTTCCTTGGCCGATAAATTCTTGCGACCGCGAGCAATGCGGTCGTAGATGTTTTTGGCGTCCCGGTCATTACCACGGTAGGCAACCACAATCGGGAAGGCGGGACCGCGGCCGGCAAACATGTCATTCTGAAATGTTTTCGCTGCGTTCAGGCCTTTGAAACTGCGTTGGGGCTCTAGCAGGATGAGTGATTTGACGTCCTGTCCCTGCTTCATAGAGCCGAGCGGAGCGTAGCTCCAGTCTCGTAACGTCCACAGGGCCGCGAATATGGTTGATTCGCGGTCGGCCACAATGCTAAGCAGGTCGATGTTGAGCTCGCCTTTGTTATTTTCGCCGATAAGGAATTTTTTGCAGGCTTCGATATCCTCAATCAGGACACTGAGGTCGTTGCCGCGCCAGCGGTCTCGATCGAGTTCATCCCCCTTTGTCGAACGCTGGCTGTTGCCATGTCCCCGCAGGTCGGGCACGATTGCGGCGCATCCGTATTTAGTTTGCAGGGTGTTTGCGATCCCGACCATTTCGCTGTGGTCGGCGTCCCAGCCGTGCAAGAGGATGACGGGCACTGTCTCTTTTTCGTTCTTGCCCGCGTAGTAGACGGCAGACAAAGCAACTCCATCGCTGGTTTGCAATTGCACGGTGCGAGGTTCTGGTGTTTCGTCGTCTTGTGCCTGCAGGCTGGTGATCGTTAAAAGGTTCATCAGTAACCAGGCGGCACCGGTGAATGTCCATTGGATTCGGTTTTTATTGCAAGTTTTCATTAAAAATCCCGAAACGAAAAAAAGATTTGCCCTTGTTGGCATAGTAGGAATATCGCCCTTAGTAGTCAATTTTAACTCGTAAATCGCTAAAACTCTGGGCTTTAGGGACTCTTATCGGCAGCGGTGGTCAAAAAAGAGGTCTTATAAATCGCATTCTCAGGATAATTGGCCGCAGATCGTTGGCTAAGAAATGTTGCGATCTATGCGACCTTCGAAGAAGATGAAATAATCGGTAGTTCTATTATCGATTCGTCCACAGTGAAGTTCCACCCCGGAGTCTGGCCTTGAATGCGATTCGCAGATTAAAGAACTGGTGGAAGGTCAGGACTGGCCGGGATGATTCTCCTTTGGATGGCGAAACGCCATTTTGGATCTTCAGTCTGGTCTTTCATATTGCTCTTCTGCTTGCCCTGTCGATCTTCTTTATCGATTTTGAAAAACGCCAGCAAGTGACCGTTGAATTGTCATCGGCCGTACCCGAGGTAATCGATTTACCTACGATGGTAGAGGTGGCCTATGAAGACGAGGAGGAGGTGGGCGCCAACGAGAGTGAGAACTTCCAGGCGATCATGGATATGGCTCCTGCTGCAGAAGAGATCGATGACTTGGAAATGGACGTCGACCAGGCAGTTCGGGACGTTGGCGAGATTCAGATAAATGATTACATGCCAGAATTCGACTCTGAACTGGATGTTACATCGATCGCGGTAAACGGGGTTGCCGGCGCGGCCAGTAACAACACCGACGGCGCAATCGACCGAATCACACAAGAAATCGTGTTGTCTCTCGAAGAGCGCAAGACGCTGGTCGTCTGGATGTTCGACCAGTCAGCCAGTCTGCTGAAGCAACGTGCAGAGATCATCAGGCGATTTGAGAATGTTTACAGCGAGTTGGATCAAATGCAGGCTGACGGTGCAGAGGCATTTCAGCGGCACAGCGATACGCCTCTGCTCACGCAAGTGGTGGCTTTTGGTTCTCGTAATGGGGAGTTGTTGCGTAAACCGACTGACAAATTAGAAGATGTGGTCGGCGCGATCCAGCAAATTCCGGTCGATGAATCAGGCAAGGAGTTTGTTTTTAGTGCGGTAGTTGCAACCGCTGAAAAATACAAAAGCTTGTGTCGCGTCGATCGCAAGACGGGTGACCGTGAGAGAAACGTCTTGTTGGTGATTGTTTCCGATGAATCCGGTGATGATATCGAGAATCTCGATGCTGCGGTTTCGATCTGTCGGAAAAACCTCATCCGGGTTTACACCGTTGGTGTTCCCGCCCCATTTGGCCGTGAGAACACTTATGTGAAGTGGGTGGACCCGGATCCTAACTACGATCAATCGGTGCAGTGGGCGCCTGTAAGGCAGGGTCCTGAGACGATTCGCCACGAGCGAGTAAAGTTGCACTTTACTGAAGTCGAGGAAGAGGAAGAATTATTTGACTCCGGATTCGGGCCCTTCGGTTTGACTCGACTTTGTTACCAGTCTGGTGGTATGTATTTCACCGTGCACCCCAATCGAAAGATCAATTCGGAACGCGTGCCGCGGTGGGCCACGGCTACTTATTCCGCCCATTTAGAGCGGTTTTTTGATCCTGATGTGATGCGACGTTACCGTCCCGATTATGTCTCGGTTGGCGAGTACGATCGACAATTGCAAAATAACAAATCACGATTTGCTTTGGTGCAAGCCGGTTATGAGTCTCGTGTTCGTCCGATGGCGCCGCCGGTTTTACGTTTCGAAAAATTGAACGAAGCCGTGTTTGCTAACACGGTCAGCCAAGCCCAGCGATCGGCAGCAGCTTTAGAGCCGAAAATCATGCGGCTGTATGAAATATTGAAGAGCGGTGAGCGTGATCGCGACCGAGAAATTACCTTGCGCTGGAAAGCCGGGTATGACTTGGCAATGGGCCGAACGTTGGCGGTCATGATTCGAGCCGGTTCTTACAATGCGATGCTGGCTCAAATTAAAACCGGACTGAAGTTCGAAAATGCCAAAAGTAACACTTGGGTACTGCGGCCTGCCGATACCATTTCAACTGGAAGCCAGGCGGAGAAATTGGCTGCGAAAGCACGCATGTATTTGGAACGCGTCGTGAACGAGCATCCGGATACCCCTTGGGCGTTGTTAGCCGAGCGGGAGTTGAAAGTTCCGATTGGTTGGAAATGGGCTGAGACCTATACCAAGCCACCCGAACCACCTAGTCCGCGACCGAATCAGGTGGTCAATAACAACAACAATAATAATCCGCCAAGGCCGCCTCGTCCGGCACCCACACCGCCGCCCAAGCGTGCACCACCAAAACTATAATCTTTCGCCAAGCGCAGTCGGCAGTCGGCAGTCTCTGCTGTTTTGGTGCGGGGGTCGCTTGGTGGTGAGGCCCTTGGAGAGGCGCGAGGTGAGCCAGTCGTAACTGGGGTCGCGTTGCCACAAATTGTTGCCTCAATCGCCAACGGCCGCACTTTTGGCGGCCGTTTCGGGTGCTGAGCTTGAAGAGGTTTAAGCCGGTACGGCCTAGTGAAAGCCAACTGCAGTGGCGTCTTCTGCGATAGATTCTGCTTTGTCGTAGTCGTAGAAATTGCGGGAAATATTTTCCACAAGTTTCGAGAGGTACAGCGCTTCAAACTGTTGTTCGGTGTTAGACATCACAGGTGTGGCATGGCCTTTGGGGAATAGGTATTCGGCCGGGCCTTGCGAAAATACGACTTGGCCTTCATCTTCGGACATGTCGTAAACGGTGGTCGTAACCATGGACCGCCCTTTGTACAGCGTCATGCCTTCGTGGATAGAGTAGGACTCAAGTTCCACGGCGACTACTTTCTCGGCATTCACTCCCCGTCCGATCTCGCGGAAATCCACTCGATCCCAACCGTGGGTGTCTTGCCAGTTTTCGATGATGTTTTGTGGGATGACCTTAATGCCATCCACATTTTGATTTAGGTAGGTGCCCATCGAGCGACTGACCACTCTGGCGAGCGTGTCGGGCCCGTAAGATGAGGCATCGGAAACGACAATGACAGCGACCTTTGAGTCACTTAAGCCATCGTAGGCTGCTTCAATTTTCAAGCCCTCGAGCATGTACATGAGGTTGGAGGCAAAGCCGATGCAACCGGTGAATGTCAACAACGCTGCGGACAAGATCAAGTATGTGTAAAGCTTCTTCATGAGCCGGTCCCTGGCATACTGGCAAAACTAAATCGGTAATCGACACAGCCACTGGATTAACGTTACGGCAAGTGTCGCAGCCATTAATCCGGCAATCACAAATGGCCTTGGAAACCACGCTTTCCAGTGTCCCTGAAAAGCACTTGTTAAACACCAAGCCAACGTCGGTAAAGCGAGCAGGGCCATCAAAAAGCCGCCCAAATTGCTTTGAGCACTGCGGATCCAATGTCCGTGACTAAACCACACCCAGGAGGTCGTCATTCCACAGGCAGGGCATGGGATTTCGAACAAAGCGTGCAAGCCACATGGGGGAAGCCCCAATTGTTCGTGTGTCCCAATTCCCGAAGGGTCTGGCGAAAGGGTGCTGGCTAGGACGAACAGAACCACGAGGCCTGTCCCTAAACCAAAACTCAAGCCCCTTGAAAACCAAGACATGCGTGGCTGCGACGCCTGCTGACGTTGCTGCGTGCGGTCCGGTTCGGGAGCCATTTGTTGGTCGGACGGTAGATGCATGGCATTCTTGGTTCAAGTGCAGTTGCTACAAAATGCATGGCGTTGCCAGCACTCATGCTCGTCCCACCTGGCCAATGAAAATCAAGCGGCAGGTGCGAGGTGCGTTTGCCACCCAGACCAGCGGGGTTCGAGGTGAATTTGGGAAATTCTCTCAGAGCTCCGTGGAGGGGTGTGGGATTTAACCGCCGGCACCGGGCAACTAATCCATGTCTTCCAGCAAGTCAGCCTGTTTCTCATCGATGGTGAGGCGGCGGATTGACTGGGCTTTTCCTGTTTTACGATCCACGTCGATAAGGACGCCGGAGATACGACTGTCCTTTTTTGCCACATGAAACGTGCGAGGCCGGAAGGAGTAGGTCGTT